>JAIXVH010000311.1 GCA_027483125.1 Acetobacteraceae bacterium
GGCCCATCACTTCCAGGATGGGGCTTTCGCGCAGGTCATCGGTGCCGGGCTTGAAGGCCAGGCCCAGGACCGCGACGCGCCGCGCGCCGGTCTGGCGCACCATGCGCACCGCCTGGGATATGTGTTCCGAGTTGGAACGGTCGAGCGAGGCGATCAGCGGCAATTCGACGCCGAGGCCGGCGGCGATGTGGTTCACCGCACGCACTTCCTTGGGCAGGCAGGAACCGCCATACGCGAAGCCCGGCTTCATGTAGTAGGGCGAGAGATTGAGCTTCGTGTCGCGCACGAAGATGTCCATCACCTGGTGGCTGTCCACGCCGATCGGGCGGCACAGGCGGCCGACCTCATTGGCGAAGGTGACCTTGGTCGCGTGCCAGACATTGTCCACGTATTTGACCATCTCGGCGACCTCGATCGAGGTGATGATCGGGTTCTCGTCCACCTCGGCGTAGAGCGCGCTCATCACCGCGGCGGTCTCGTCATCGGTTACGCCGATCACGGTCTTGGGCGGGGCGTGGAAATCGGCCACCGCCACGCCTTCGCGCAGGAATTCCGGGTTGAAGCAGACACCGAAGTCGCGGCCGGCCTGCATGCCGGAAGCGGCCTCGATCTCGGGCACCATCACGCCCATGGTCGAACCCGGCGGAATGGAGCAGCGCATCACCACCACATGCCGCCCCGCCTTGTGGCGAAGCCCCTCGCCGATGCCGCGGGCAGCGGCGATGATGTAGCGGTGGTCACAGCCACCATCCGCACCCGTGGGCGTGCCGACGGAGACGAAGGTGATGTCCGTCCCGGCCACGGCGGCGGCGAGGTCGGTGGTGGCGGTGACCAACCCGGCCTCGACGCCCTCACTCAGCAGCCGGCCGAGATCCTTCTCATGGATGGGCGAATGGCCCGCGGCGATCGCATCCACCTTCACCTGATCCACATCCACGCCGACGATCCGATGGCCGAGGCTGGCGAGGCATGCGGTCGAGACGGCGCCGACATAGCCGAGACCCACCACCGAGACGCTGCTGCGCGCGGCCGCAAGGCCGGCCGGGCGGGTGATATCGAGCGCAGCGGCGATAGGCATTTTGCAGTCTCCAGCGGTTAAGGATTGGTTAACGCTCTTGTGCTGGAATCAGCGTGCGAAAGCTTGCGCGCACACGGACATCGAACGGGCGCAACGGCAGGAATTCCGCCGCTTTCGGGCCGCTGGATGACGCCGATGGATGGTGGTCCTGTCCGTTCGGACAGGTAACCTCGCCCTTCGCGCCGCGCCACCCGCGCGGCGCAGCATTCAGAGCCTGACCCAGAAGGGTCCCAGCGATGAGCCGGCGCGGGATTTTTCGGTCCTGCAAGGCGCGGGGCGCCGCCGATGCTGATTGCATCGGCAAGCCACGCAACGCAGCGGGGCCGGAAAAGCACCGCCGGATCGCGCCGAGACCCTTCTGGGTCAGGCTCTCAGTCGTTCGGAAAATCCCGATGGCGGCGCGCCAGGCACCAGCCCGCGACGTGATGGATCACGCCGAACCGCCCGGCATCCAGTGCTGCATCAATGGCGGCAGGCGTCATCGCACCACGCCGCGCGGCCTCGGTGATGTCGGGCCGCAAGCCGCCCGCAGGCATGCAACCCAGGGCCAGGAAGTAATGGCCATGCCCGCCGCGCTGATTGCCATTGTCCACGAAATCACCGAGCGCGATCAGCCGCGCCGGCGCCAGGCCCGTCTCCTCGGCCAATTCGCGCAGTGCCGCCGCATCGGGCGCCTCGCCGGGGTCGATGAAGCCGCCGGGCAGGCTCAGGCATTCGCGCCGCGGGCCGTGGCGATAGCCCGTCAGCGTCAGCACATGCCCATCGGGCAGCACCGGCACCACCACGACGAAGCGCCGCAGCTCCACCTGCCAGAAATCAGGGATCACCTTTCCGGGCGCGACCTCCACCGCCTCGCGCACCACGCGCAGATAGGGCGGGGCCTCGAAGGCGATGTCGCGTCGCAGGGTCTTCCAATCGGCCATGCCGCGCAGTTTCGGCCCAGGCGCGGCGCCGGATCAAGCGCCCGGTCAGGGCATCGGCAAGACGCCGGAATACAGCGCCAGCACGGTGACGAAGGCCATCACCGAGGTGAAGAGCTGGAACAGCGCGAAGCGCTCGCGCGGGCCGGTCCCACCACCCGTGCTCTGGTTGCCGCGATTCGACCATTTCTGCTTCGAGAGGTGGAAGATCATGTAGATCTTCACCCCCGCATTGATGAACTGGTTGAAGTAGAGAATGAACGGCCAGGACAGGTCCGGCCTGCGGGCGTAGCTGAACAGCACCGTGCTCAGCACCAGCCGCGAGGCCACCAGCCAGATCAGCACCGACCAGATGTAGCTGGGCTCCAGCATGGTCGCGAAGATGGCCAGCAGCGGGCTGACCATCATGGTCCACATCGCCAGCCGCTGATCGACCACGCACCACCAGATGAAGAAGGGCATGCGCCGCGGCCCGAGCGCGATGGCGCGCGCGCCATTGCGCAGCATGTTGCCCGACCAGCGCCGGAAATTCTGCACCATGCGCTCCAGGCCGGAGCCCTTGATCACCTCGATCGTGTAGACCGTGGCATCGGGCACATAGGTCATCTTCGCGCCGCGCGAGAGCAGGTGATACCAGGTGGATTTGTCGTCGCCCGACAGGAAGCGGAAACGCCCCCACAGCCAATGGTCGAGGTGGTCGGCCTCGATGGTGCGGATGAACTTCTCGTCCACGATATGCCGTGCGCGAAAGACGCTCATGCGCCCGGTCAGCGTCAGCACGCGGCCCGAGACGGCGTGCGACTGCATCGCCAGCCGCCGCTGCGCGAAGCGCATCTCCAGCCAGGCGCCGATCCAGCGCGGGCCGTAGCACAGCACCTCCTCATCGGTGGTCAGCGCCTGCAACTCGGGGTCGGCGCCGAACATGGACAGCGTCTTTTCCAGCACATCGCCGCCGAACACCGCATCGCCATCCATGAAGATGACCAGGTCATCGGGGTCCACGCCGCGACGCGCCATGCCGCGCAGGATCAGCCCGATCGCCATGCGCTTGCCCGGCTGGTTCTGCCGCACGAAGGTCAGCTCCGCCATGCCCGGCGGCAGGTCAGCGCCATGGGTTTCCACGAAGTCGCGGATGATCATCTCATCATAGGCCGAGCCGGTGCCGATCCACAGCGAGGTCGGGATCCGCTCGCGCCGGATCTGCTGCAGGATGGAGCCGATCACCGCGCGCGTGATCGCCGGCTCCTCGTAATAGGTCGTCATCTGGATATGGACGCGCCGCGGCCGCCAGCCCGCGGCCCAAAGCGCCGAGGCAGCGCGGCGCATCGGCGGCCATTTCACGCGGCGGAAATACTCGGCGCGGATCGCATGGGTGAACCACCAGCCGAAGCGCCAGATGCCCAGCACACCGAGCGTGACGGTGATGGTCGCGACGGCGGGCTGCAGGAAGCGGTTGGGCATCGTCAGCGCGATGATCACGATCACGCACCAAACGCCCAGATAGCTGGCCAGGAAGCCTGGCGTCCATTTCGCGAACCAGCGCGGGGCGGGCTTTCCCAGCTCCCGCAGCCAGGCGTTCAGATGCTTGGCAAAGGCGTACTCGCCCTGCGGGGCGTTCATCTCACGCGCCGCCGAAGATGCGTTGCAGCAGCCCGCGATAGACGATCACCTGCGCCGGGCTGTTGAAGGGCAGCACCTCTCGCGCGCCGGCGGCATCCAGCCCATCCACCGCGATGGTCACCATCATGCCGTTCAGGCCCAGGCCGAAGCGCTCCGGCGCGGTCGGGTCGACGCCAGCCTCGATCAGCGTCACGCGGCCTTGCAGGCGGCGCTCGACACCGGCGCTGGTGATCACGACGCCCGCGCGCATGCCCGCGCGCAGCATGGTGCCGACGCGGTCATCGACCAGGCCGCGCACCAGGCGCGGCGTGTCGGTCTCGAAGATCGCAACCGGATCGGCGGGGCGCACGAACTGGCCGTCGCGCACATGCCAGAAGGCCACGAAGCCTGGCACCGGGGCGTTCATGTGCATGTATTGCTGCAATTGCCGCAGGCGGCGCAGATCGATGCCGGTGCGCTCCAGATCGGTCTCGTGCAGGCGCAGCTGGCTCTCGAGCTGGCCACGAATGTCGTTGTAGTCACCCGGGCGCAGCGAGATGCCGGCATCGAAGCGCCGCAGGGCGATGGGCGAATGCAGGCCGGACATCATCGCACGCACATCCGGCCGGGCGCGGTCATGCGCCGCCAGCCGGGTGCGCGCCTCGGCCACGCGCTGCTGCAGCGCGACATGCCGGCGCTCGACATCGGCCAGTGTCTCCTCGCCCTCCGGTGTCTCGACGCGCGCCAGCACGCCGGCATGGGGCTGCATCTGGTTCAGCTGCGTCTCCTGGAAGACATAGCCCTCACGCGGGGCGCGCAGTTCCAGCCGTTCGGCGATCACGCGCGTGTGCATCAGCTCCACGCCCTCGATGTAGTTCCAGCCGATGGTGCCGAGCAGCCCGGTCACCATGCAGAACAGCCCGACATACCAGGTCACGCTCAGCGCCGCTCGCAGGCGGCGCGGCTTGGCCTTGGCGGTGCCCGCGGCCTTCTCCTCCGCAGTCTCGCCCATCGGCACCAGGTCCACCGGCGTGTCGAGCGCGGTGATCACCTCCTCGGTCGCGGCCATGCGGCCGGTCAGCAGGTTGCGGTAGAACACGCCCAGCGCCTCACGCTGGCGGCCGGTCAGGCCTTCGAAGACCCAGAGGCTGCCATCAGCGGCCGGCACCAGTTCCACCGGAAAGCCGATCTGGAAGCCCTGGAACGGGATCTCCAGCCGCGCACCGGCCAGCGCATGGCCATCTAGCACACGGTCGCGGATGCCGCGCAGCGACCATTGCCGCGCCGTCAGCCGCTGGCCATCGGCCAGCACCACGATCAGCGGCGCGATGATGTGCGGCTCGGTATCCGCGGCGGGGCGCTCATGGCTGATGCGCATGCCGGGCTGCTGTGCGGCGTCGTCATGCTGCGGTTCGGGACGTGCTGTCATCGGCCTGCTCGTTCTGCATCGCAGCCATTAGGCGCGACGCGCCGGCCGCGCCGCTGCGCGGGGGGATGCACGGGGCGCGCAGTCGGGCAGGCGACCTATCCGAAGGGGTAGGTCAGGCCAGGCCCTTCGCGATCAGCGCCGGCTGGGCGCTGCTGGAGGCTGCCGAGCGCTGGCGGATCGCCGATTACCGTGCCCGGGCGCTGGCCACCGCGCGGGATGTGCAGCGGCAATGCTTCATCGAGGTCGGCGGGCGGTGGCTGCTGCTGCCGGGCGCCTATGGTTTCCGCAACGCCAATCGGGTGGTGATCAACCTCTCCTATTACATCCTGCCGGCGCTGCAGGCGCTGGGCGAAGCGCTGAACGACGCCACCTGGGTGCGGGTGGAGGCTGATGGCCTGGCCTTGATGCGCGAGGCGCGCTTCGGCCGCTGGGGCCTGCCGCCGGATTGGCTGGAAATGCCGCTCACGGGCGGGCGGGCCTCGATCGCGCGCAACTGGCCGCCGCGTTACTCCTTCGATGCCGTGCGGGTGCCGCTGTTCCTGTGCTGGGGCGGGTCTGCCATGCATCGGACAGTGCAGGCCTGCGGCGAATTCTACATGCATCAGAACGGCAGGCCTGTGCCGGCCTGGACCGATCTGTCGAATGATGCACTGGCGCCCTACGCGGCCAATGCCGGGATCAATGCTGTCGCTGCGCTGGCGCGTGCGGCGCTGCGCCAGGCCGGGCCGGCTCTGCCGCGCGTGGCCTCGGGGCATGACTACTACGCTGCAGCGCTGACATTGCTGGTCCGCCGGGCATGGCGCGACCTGCGACTGTGATGCAGGGCGGCGCGGCGCGGCGCATGACGCTGGCCGAGGGTGAGGTGTCGGAGCTTCAAATGGGGCTCGAGGGATTGCTGGCGTTGGATGCGGCGGCGCGAAACGCCAAAAGCCCCAACGCTGTGGCCGGGGCTTTGTTGTCGCAAATCAAATTGGATGTGGTGATGCGGGACTGGGTTCGGCTAATGGCGAACGCACCTCCACGCACAACTCCCCCCATCCCAAGTCACCCGAACAGGAGTTCAAATCGGTCAAAGTGGTGAAAATAACACAAATACTTGGAATAAAAAC
>JAIXVH010000237.1 GCA_027483125.1 Acetobacteraceae bacterium
CTCGCGGAAGAAGCCGCGCTCGCGCGCCACCAGGGCGAAGGCGTTGGGGGCCTGGAAGGCCCAGTCCAGGGTCAGGCGCACGCGGGGCGCGGCCTGGGCCAGGGCGGGCGGTGCGGCCAGGGCCATGGGTGCGGCCAGCGCCACGCGGCGGGAGAAATGGATCAAGCGTGCCTCCTCGGGACGTCATTGTTCAGACACGTAAGGCGTAGCAAGGCTTGGCGGCGCAGGTCCATGGGCTGAATCCGCTTGACGCCCGGCGTTGCAAGGTGTTCATGCCGCCTAGCGCGTGGTGGCCTGGGCCGCCGCGCTCTTGGTGTCTCCACCAGATCGGACCCGGCGCGCCGTCATGCGCCACAACCCAGGCCGGGCTTCGCCCGGCAAGCCGTGCCCGCCCGATGCGCGGGGGCGCAGGACCCCATGGGCAGGCCGCACGCCGCCCATACAGGACAAACCCACTACATGGCACAAGCCAATAACTTTGCCGAAGTCGAAGACTTCGCGACACTTCTCGATGAAATGCTGGGCGCTGACACCGGTTTCGCCGGCTCCGTCGTCACCGGCCGCGTGATCCGCGTTGATGATGATGTCGCCGTCGTCGATGTCGGCCTGAAGTCCGAGGGCCGGGTGCCCTTGAAGGAATTCGCCCCCGCCGGCGCCAAGCCGGAAGTGAAGCCGGGCGATCTGATCGAACTCTTCGTCGAACGCTACGAAGACAAGGACGGCACGATCGTGCTGTCGCGCGAAAAGGCCCGCCGCGAGGAAGCCTGGACCGCGCTGGAAAAGGCAGCCCAGGCCGGCACGCGCGTCAATGGCGTGATCTTCGGGCGCGTGAAGGGTGGCTTCACCGTCGATCTCGGCGGCGCCGTGGCCTTCCTGCCCGGTTCCCAGGTGGATATCCGCCCGGTGCGCGATGTCGGCCCGCTGATGGGCCAGTCGCAGCCCTTCCAGATCCTCAAGATGGACCGCACCCGCGGCAACATCGTGGTCTCGCGCCGTGCGGTGCTGGAAGAAACCCGCGCCGAACAGCGCAGCGAGCTGATCCAGGGCCTCAAGGAAGGCATGATCCTGGACGGCGTGGTCAAGAACATCACCGACTACGGCGCCTTCGTGGACCTGGGCGGCGTGGACGGCCTGCTGCACGTGACCGACATCGCCTGGCGCCGCATCAACCATCCGAGCGAAGCGCTCGAGATCGGGCTGAAGGTCAAGGTGCAGGTCATCCGCTTCAACCAGGAAACCCAGCGCATCTCGCTCGGCATGAAGCAGCTCATGTCCGACCCGTGGGATGGTGTGGCGGTGAAGTTCCCGGTCGGCGCCAAGTACAGCGGCCGCGTCACCAACATCACCGACTACGGCGCCTTCGTGGAGCTGGAGCCGGGGGTCGAGGGCCTGGTGCACGTCTCCGAAATGTCCTGGACGAAGAAGAACGTCCATCCGGGCAAGATCGTCTCCACCACGCAGGAAGTCGAAGTGGTGGTGCTGGATGTGGATGAGCCCAAGCGCCGCATCTCGCTTGGCCTGAAGCAGGCCCAGGGCAACCCCTGGGAGGTCTTCCAGGACAAGAACCCGCCGGGTTCGATCATCGAGGGCGAGATCCGCAACATCACGGAATTCGGCCTGTTCATCGGCATCGCGGCGGAAGTGGATGGCATGATCCACATGTCCGACCTGTCCTGGGATGTGGCCGCCGAAACCGCGCTGGCCGAATACCAGAAGGGCCAGATCGTCAAGGCGAAGGTGCTGGACATCGATGTCGAGAAGGAGCGCATCTCGCTCGGCATCAAGCAGCTCGAGGCCGATCCGGCCGCCGAGGTGCTGGACCGCATCCGCAAGGGCGACATCATCACCGGTACGGTGACGAAGGTCGAAGCGAACGGCATCGAAGTGCGTGTGGAAGACATCCTCACGGGCTTCATCCGCCGTGCCGAACTGGCGCGCGATCGCCAGGATCAGCGCCCGGACAAGTTCGCCGTGGGCGAGGCCGTCGATGCCCGCGTGCTGGGCGTGGACCGTGCGGCGCGCCGCCTGTCCCTGTCCATCAAGGACAAGGAAGTGACGGAAGAGCGCGAAGCGATGAAGGAATTCGGCACCACCGATTCCGGCGCATCGCTGGGCGACATCCTGGGTGCGGCGATCCGCCGCCGCCGCGAGATGGCCGCCGGCGACGAGTAAGCCTGGCATCGCCAGAACCGGCCCCGGGCGCGCGAGCGCCCGGGGTTTTTTTATGCGCCCCCGAACACCTCGGCCCAGGCGCCGACCAGCGCCGCATCCACCTCCGCCATGCTCACCAGGCGGCCCAGCGCGTGCAGGCTGGTCACGCCATGTTCCTGGACGCCGCAGGGCACGATGCCGGTGAAGTGCGACAGCTCCGGCTCCACATTCAGCGCGATGCCATGCCAGGCCACCCAGCGCGTGACGCGCACGCCGATCGCGCCGATCTTGGCCTCCGCGTCACCATCAGCGACCCAGATGCCCACGCGCCCCGCGCGCCTTTCGCCCCGCACATTGAAGCGCTCCAGCGCGCCGATCATCCAGGCTTCCAGTGCCGCCACATAGGCGCGCACATCGCGCGGCGGCACCGGGCCATGGGCGCGCGTCAGGTCCAGCATGACATAGGCCACGCGCTGGCCGGGGCCGTGATAGGTCCATTGCCCACCACGCCCGGCCGCGACCGTGGGGAAGCGCGCCTCGCGCAGATCCTCGGGGCGCGCCGAGGTGCCGGCGGTGTAGGTGGGCGGGTGCTCCACCAGCCAGACGCATTCGCCCGCGGTGCCGGCCTGGATGGCAGCCACGCGCGCCTGCATGGCCGCGATCGCGGGTTCATAGGCGACCAGCCCGTCGGACGCGGCCCATTCGATGCCGTCACGCAGCACGCCGCGGGGAATCACGCTCTCCAGCATGGCAGTGTTATGGGGCGCCGGCCGCCACGTTGAAAGCCGGCGCGGCCTGCGCTATGCGCATCGCATACGCGGCCATGGCGGAATGGTAGACGCGCCAGCTTGAGGTGCTGGTGGGGGCAACCCCGTGGAAGTTCGAATCTTCTTGGCCGCATAAACTACGCACTCAAACGCCGTGCGCCGGCTCCGCCGGCTTGGCTACGCCGCACAACATGCAACGCGGGTGGGCAGGGCTTATGGGCGGCGCCGCACGCCTTGCGCGCGGATGTTCAGATGGCGACGCTTGCTTGGTTCAAGTTGCGCTTTTCACTCGGGCTCGATCCCCAATTCCCGCACCGCCACCCGCCAGCGCGCCACCTCGGCGGCGGTCGTCGCACCCAATTCCGCGGCGCTGCCAATGCTCTGCTCGAACCCCATCGGCGCCAGGCGCGCCTGGATATCCGGCCGCTCCAACACTGTGCGGGTCGCCGTGCCCAGCGCCTCCACGATGGCAGCGGGCGTGCCTGTTGGCAGGTACATGCCGAACCAGGTCTCGAACTGGAATCCCGGTACCACGGTCGAAATGCTGGGCACGCCCGGCAGGTTGGGGCTGGCGCGGTCGCTGCTGATGGCGAGCGCGCGCACCGCATTGCCGCGAATCGCGCCGATCCCGGCTGAGAGGTCGATGAACATGAACTGCACCTGCCCGGCCAGCAGATCGGTCAGCGCCTGCGGCGGGCTGCGATAGGTGACCATGCTGGCCTGCACGCCCAAATGCCGCAGCATCGTCGCCGAGGTGATGAGGTTGCCCGAAGACCCGCTGCCCCAGAACAGCCGCCCGGAATTGGCGCGCAGATGCGCGACGAACCCCGCCAGGTCGGCGGCCGGGAAATCCGCCCGCACCACCAGCACCTGCGTGATATGCCCCAGCCGCAGCACCGGCACGAAGTCACGCTCCGCATCATACGGCACCGCGCGCAGCAGCGATGACGCGGCACCATGCGAGGTGCCCGAGCCCATCATCACGCTGTAGCCATCGGGTGCGGCGCGCGCCACGGCGGCACCAGCGATGGTGCTCTGCGCGCCGGCGCGATTCTCGATCACGATGGGTTGTCCCAGCATGGGCGACATCGCTTCGGCCAGCACGCGGGCCAGGTTGTCGGTGGCGGTGCCCGGGGCGAAGCCGACGAAGAAGCGCAAGGGCCGTTCCGGCCAGCGCGGCTGCGCCGCAGCCGTCATGGGAAGGGCGCCAGCGCCAGCCAGCAAGGCACGTCGATGGAACATGGCGTTTCCCTTTTTGTTTCAGCCTGTTTCCACTCAAGCTCGTTGGCGTGTCAATGGTTACGCACGCGTTGCCGCGCGGCCCGGCACGGAGTAGGCAGCAGCCATGCACAAGCCCATCGGCCTGACTGCCGCCGCCCGCGCCGCATTGCTGTCCCGCCTGACGCGCAAGGATACGCCGCGCAGCACCACCACCGCCGGGCGCGATTTCTCGACGCTGCCTGTGGCGCGCGACATGGCGCTGGTGCGCGCCGGCGCCGAGCAGATGCAGATCCCGAACCCGTTCTTCCGCGCGCATGAGGCGATCGCCGGCGGGCATAGCCGGATCGGCAACCGCGAGGTCATCAATTTCTCCTCCTACAACTACCTGGGCCTGAACGGTGATCAGCGCGTGACCGACGCCGCCAAGGCCGCGATCGACCGGCATGGCGTCTCGGCCAGCGCCTCGCGCATCGCCTCCGGCGAGCGGCCGATCCACGCGGAACTGGAAGCCGCGCTGGCGGCGAATTACGAGCAGGAAGCGGCGCTGTGCTTTGTCTCGGGACATGCCACCAACGTCACCGTCATCGGGCACCTGATGGGTTCGCGCGACCTGATTTTGGCTGACGCATTTTCGCATAATTCGGGTGCGGAGGGCATTCGCCTCTCCGGCGCCAAGCGCATCACCTTCGCGCACAATGATTGGCGCGCGGCGGAACGCGAACTCGCCGCCAACCGCAAGCGCCATGCCCGCGCGCTGATCTATGTGGAAGGCCACTACTCGATGGACGGCGACATGCCGGACCTGAAGGAATTCACCCGCATCGCGCGCGAGCACGATGCCTGGCTGATGGTGGATGAAGCGCATAGCCTGGGCGTGCTCGGCGCCACCGGCCGCGGCATCTTCGAACAGCAGGGCGTGGACCCCGCGGGCGTCGATATCTGGATGGGCACGCTGTCGAAGACGCTGTCCGGATGCGGCGGCTACATCGCCGGCAGTGCTGTGCTGATCGACATCCTGAAGCACTCCGCACCGGGCTTCGTCTATTCCGTCGGCATGGCACCCGCGCTGGCCGCCGCGGCACTCGCCAGCCTGCGTGTGATGCGCGAGGAGCCGGGCCGCGTGGCGCAGCTGCAGACGAATTCGCGCGCCTTCCTCGATGGCGCGAAGGCGCGTGGATTCGATGTGGGTTCGTCCGTCGGGCTCGGCATCGTGCCGGTCATTCTCGGCAGTTCCATCAAGGCCGGGCGCGTCTCCGCCACGCTGCTCGATGCCGGCGTGAATGTGCAGCCCATCCTCTACCCGATCGTGCCGGAAGGCAGTGCGCGGCTGCGCTTCTTCATGTCCTCCGAACACACGGAGGCCGACATCGCCACCACGCTGGACGCGCTGTCCGCCGCGTGCGCATAGCGCTCTTCACGCTGGAAAGCCTGGCCGCCGCCGAGGCGGTGCACGCCTTCGTCGCGCGTGACCCCGCCCGCATCGCCTTCATCGGCCTGAGTGACCCATACCGCCCGGCGATGGGCGGGATGTTCGGCCAAATGCGACGTCACGTCGCGCGCTCCGGCCTGCGCTTCCTGCCCTATCTGGCGGTCAACTTCACCCTGCCCGGACTGCTGCGCCGGCGCGACCGCCTGTCGGACCTGGCGCGCGCCCACAACATCCCCTGGCAGCGCGTGCGCGACGTGAATGGCGCCGAGACCGCCGCCGCGTTGGATGCCGCGCGGCCCGACGTGATTCTCTCCTTCCATTTCGACCAGATCTTCCGGCCTGAGACGCTGGCCCGCGCGCCGCTCGGCGGCATCAATGTCCATCCTGGGCTGCTGCCGCGCCACCGCGGCCCGATCCCGGCGCTATACGGCCTGGCGGATGGCGCCACCGGCGTCAGCGTGCATGTCCTGGCCGAACGCATCGATACGGGCGGCGTGCTGGCACAACAGGCGCTGGCCCTGCCGCGCGGTACCAGCGCCTCGGCCGCCGCCGCGGCTTTGCATCTGGCAGCCGTGCCATTGGTGGAACAGGCACTGGCCATGCTGCCATCGACGCCCACGCCCGCCCCGGTGCTGCCCTATTGCCCCTTCCCCGACCGCGCGGCCTTGCGCCGCATGGGGGTTCCGTTGGTGCGCCTGCGCGACGTCCCCGGCGCGCTGGCGGCGCCGGCGGGCGGGTGGTAGGCGCAGCCCATGCCGCGCAGTGTCCTGTTCCTGCAAGGGCCGATCTCGCCCTTCTTCCATCGCATCGCGGCCGGGCTGCGGGCGCGCGGCCACGCCACGCATCGCATCAATGTCTGCCTGGGCGACAAGCTGTTCTGGCGCGGCCCGGCCACGGATTATCGCGGCACACTGGAAGCCTGGCCCGCCTTCATCGCTGAGTTCCTGGCGCGGCACGCCATCACCGATGTCGTGCTGCTGGGCGAGCAGCGCCCGCACCACCGCGCGGCCATCATTGCCGCCCGCGCCGCCGGCGCCTTCGTGACCGTGACCGATTTCGGCTATATCCGCCCCGACTGGATCATCCTGGAACAGGATGGCCTGAACCGCGACAGCCATTTCCCGCGCGACCCCGCGACCATCCTGGAGATGGCGCGCGACCTGCCGCCGGTCGCCGGCCGGCTCTACCAGGACAGCTTCAACCGCCAGGCGATCTGGGACATGGCGTTCCATATCGCCAACCTGGCCCCCTGGCCCTTCCGGCATTTCGAGAGTTTTCTGTTGCACCACCCGGTGCCCGCCTATCTCGGCACCGGCGTGCAATTGCTGCTGCGCGGGCGTGAGACACGTCGCGCCGCCGCGACCATGGCCGCCCTGCCCAAGGGCGCCCCCTTCTGGACCTTCGCGATGCAGATGGAGACCGATTATTCCATCCGCGCCTATTCGCATTACCAGGGCATGGACCAGCCGATCGGCGAGACCATCGAGAGCTTCGCCCGCGCCGCCCCGCGCGATGGCCATCTGCTGGTGAAGGTGCACCCGCTGGACCCCGGCCTGCGCAACTGGCGCAAACGGGTGGGCCGCGCCGCCGCGGCGCATGGCGTGGCCGATCGTGTGCATTACCTCGGCGCCGGTGACCTGGATGCGATGCTGCGCGAAGGCCGTGGCTGCATCACGGTGAACAGCACGGTGGGCATCCGCGCGCTGCAACTGGGCTGCCCGGTGCATGTGCTGGGTGACGCGCTGTATCGCATTCCGGGCCTGGCGCATGGCGGCGCGCTGGATGAATTCTGGACCGCGCCGCCGCCCGATACGGTGCTGGCCGACGCCTTCCTGCGGGCGATTGCCGCGCATCTGCATATCCGTGGTGTGTATTATGCGGAGCCGGGGCTGACGGCTGCGGTGGAAGCCGCCGTGGAAAAGCTGGAAAGCGGGCGTATCGGCCGGCCCTGAGCCGCCGCTACATCTCGGCCAGCGCCATCGCCAGCGCGCGCGGATATAGCAGGTGCTCCTGCTCCAGCACCCGCGCGCCGAGGCTGGCTTCCGTGTCATCGGGCAGCACCGGCACCGCGGCCTGCGCGATGATGCGCCCCTCATCCACGCCGGCGCTGACCCAATGCACGGTGCAGCCATGGATCTTCACGCCGGCCGCCAACGCGCGCGCATGCGTGTCCAGGCCCTTGAAGCTGGGCAACAGGCTGGGGTGGATGTTGATCATCCGCCCTTCCCAGCGGCGCACGAAGCCCTCGGTCAGCACGCGCAGGAAACCGGCCAGCGCGATGAACTCCACCCCCGCCTCGCGCAGCCGCGCATCCAGCGCGGCCTCGAATTCCTCGCGCGTGCGGCCACGGCTTTCGACCACCGCGGTCGGCACATCGCCCGTGCGCGACAGCCCCGCCGCATCGGCGCGGTTGGACAGCACCAGAACGGGCTGCGCGGGAAAACCAGGCTCCGCCATCGCCGCCAACAGCGAGACCATGTTGCTGCCCCGCCCCGAAATCAGGATCGCCGTTCTCACAGCGGAAGCGCGCCCTCCAGCTGGACCTCGCCCTTGCCTGCGGTGATGCGGCCGATCTCGAACACCGCCTCACCGGCCTCGCGCAGCAGCGCCATGGCGGCCGGCGCGTCGGAGACCACCAGCGCCATGCCCACCCCGCAATTGAACACGCGCAGCATTTCCGCCTGTTCGACATTGCCCGTGCGGGCGAGCCAGGAAAACACCGGCGGCACCGGCCAGCTACCAGCTTGGATCACGGCATCCACGCCCTCGGGCAGCACACGCGGCAGGTTGCCGGGCAGGCCGCCACCGGTGATGTGCGCCGCCGCCTTCAGCAGCCCAGCCTTGTGCAGCGCCAGCACGGAGGCGACGTAGATTCGCGTGGGCTCCATCAACGCAGCGCCCAGGCTGCCGCCGCCCCAGGGGCAGGGCGCATCCAGCGCCAGCCCCGAGGCCGCGACAATCCGCCGCACCAGCGAATAGCCATTGGAATGCACGCCGGAACTGCCCAGCCCCAGCACCACATCGCCCGGCGCGACGCCGCGCGGCAGCAGCGCATCGCGTTCGGCAGCGCCCACCGCGAAGCCGGCCAGGTCGTAATCGCCGCCATGGTACATGCCGGGCATCTCGGCCGTCTCACCGCCGACCAGCGCGCAGCCCGCCAGCTTGCAGCCATCGGCAATGCCCGCGATCACCTGCGCGGCCTGTGCCACATCCAGCGCGCCGGTCGCGAAATAGTCCAGGAAGAACAGGGGCTGCGCGCCCTGTACCACCAGGTCGTTCACGCACATCGCCACCAGGTCCTGGCCCACCGTGCCATGCAACCCGGCATCGATCGCCAGGCGCAGCTTCGTGCCCACGCCATCGGTGGTGGAAACCAGCACCGGGTCGCGGAAGCCGGCCGCCTTCAGGTCGAACAGCGCGCCGAAACCGCCAATGCCGCCCATCACGCCGGCCCGCGTGGTGGCGCGCGCCAGCGGCTTGATGCGCTCGACCAGCGCGTCACCGGCCTCGATATCCACGCCCGCGGCGGCATAGGTCATTCGCGAACTGGGGGGCGAACTGGGGGGCGAAGAACTGGTCAGGGCGGCCTCCGATGCGGTAAGCGTAGCGAATGCGCATGTTTACCCGCCTGCTGCTCGTTGCGATACCGCTGCTGTTCGCGGCACCCATGGCCGGCGCGCAGGACGGACCCCTGCGGCAGACCGGCGTGGAGGCCGAGGCCACCGCGGCCGATGGCGTGCAGGCGCGGACCCAGGCGCATGCGCAGGCCCGCCGCGCCGCCTTCGCGCGGCTCGCGGCGGCCATCGGCGCCACGCCGCCCAGCCTGTCGGATGCGCAGATCGAGGCCATGGTCGCCTCGCTGATCATCGAACAGGAGCGCATCACCCAGACACGCTATTCCGGGCGCCTGACCGTGGTGTTCAACGGTGCCGCGGTGCGTGGCGTGCTGGGCGGGGCGGTGCCGCTGGGCGGTGGCCTGGCCGCACCCAACCCTCTGGCCGGCACACCGGCCAATAATTTCATCGAGGTCTCGACCAGCTTCGCCAGCCTGAACCATTGGCTGGATCTGCGCCGCCGCATGCTGGCGGCGGGGCCGGTGGCCAGCGTGGATATCCTGGCCATCGCGGTGGATGGTGCGCGGCTGCGCCTGGGCCTGCGCGTGCCGGCCACCGAGGCCGCGGCGCAGCTGGCCAGCAATGGCGTGGTCTTGGCCCCGCCCGGTCTGGGCGGCGATGGCTGGCGGGTCGGCCTTGGCGGCGGATGAACGCGATGCGGCAGCGCACCAGCTCTTCACGCTGCCCAACATCATCACTTTGGCGCGGCTTTGCGCCGTGCCGGCCACGGTGTGGCTGATGCTGAACCAGCGGCTTGACCTGGCCTTCCTGCTGTTCGTGGCCGCCGGCATTTCCGATGCGCTGGATGGCTGGATCGCGCGCGCCTGGGGCCTGCGCAGCGCGTTGGGCGCCATGCTGGACCCGGTGGCGGACAAGGCGCTGCTGGTCAGCGTCTATGTGGTGCTGGCGGTGATTGGCGTGCTGCCGGATTGGCTGGCGATCCTGGTGGTGTTCCGCGATTTGCTGATCGTGGGCGGGCTGTTGGTGCTGTGGCAGCTGGGGCTGAAGCCCCCGATTAAGCCGCTGGCGATTTCCAAGCTGAACACCTTTGCGCAGATCTCACTCGCCGCGGCGTCGCTGCTGCTGGTGGGCTTCGGATTCCAGGCTGCGGAGTTCAAGACGGCGCTGATCTGGCTGGTCGCGGCCACCACCATCTGGTCGGGTGCGGCCTATCTGGCGGGCGGGGCGCGCACCTTGGCGGGCAAGCCATGAACATCCTGCCCGAACCACCGCCCACCGCGCCGGGACGCGGCGGCTTGCAGGACCCGAACAGCGCCTCCCCGCGTGCGAAGCGCTGGCTGCTGATCGGGCTGGCGGGCGCCTTCCTGTTCGCGATGTGGATGTTCTCGGCCATCCTGACGCCCTTCGTGCTGGCCGCCTGCATCGCCTATTTCCTGGACCCGCTTTGCGCGCGCATGGCGCGCTATGGCGTGCCGCGCTGGGCCAGTGCGGCCGGGCTGGTGCTGGCCATGGTGCTGGCTGGGCTGCTGGCCGTGCTGCTGCTCTACCCCTTGATCCTGGCGCAGATCGGCGTGCTGTTGCAGCGCCTGCCGGCCTATGTGGCCACAGTCGGCACCATGGTGCGCGAGCTGATGCTGAACCTGGAGGAAGCCGCCGGCCCCGAGGTGGTGGATGCCCGGCTGCGCGAATTGGTGGTCTCCCAGGCCGGGCAGATGATGGCCTTCATGGGCACGGCCGCGACGCGGCTGATCGGCGGCGGCATTGCGCTGTTCAACGTGTTCACGCTGGTGATCGTGACGCCCGTGGTCGCGTTCTATCTGCTGCGCGACTGGCCCGGCATCATGCGCCGGATCGAGACCTGGCTGCCGCGCCAATACGCGCCCACCATCCAGCAACTGGCCGGGGAGACCGACCGCATCCTGGGCGCCTGGCTGCGGGGGCAATTGCTGTGCTGCCTGGCGCTGGGGCTGTTCTATGCCATCGGGCTTTCGGCCATCGGGCTGGAACTGGGCGTGATGGTGGGGCTCTTCGCGGGCGCGCTGTCGATCATTCCCTATGTGGGGTCGATGACCGGCTTCGTGGCAGCGGTGCTGCTGGCGATCGGGCAATGGGGCACCTGGGGCGGCGTGGGCCTGGTGCTGGCGGTGTTCGTGGCCGGGCAGATCCTGGAGGGCTACGTGATATACCCGCGCCTGCTGGGCAACCGGGTGGAATTGCACGCGGTCTGGGTGATTTTCGCGCTGTTCGCGGGTGGCGTGGCGCTGGGCTTCCTGGGCGTGCTGCTGGCGGTGCCCATTGCGGCGGCGATGGGCGTGGTGGCGCGGTTCTGGCTGCGCAAATACCTGCAAAGCCCGATCTATCTGGACCCGCCGAAATAGCGGCGTGGTCCGCTGACAGAAGCCGCTATTCGTAGAGTTCGCGCACCTGCAAGCGCCGCAGCGCGTTGCGGGCCAGTGCGTCCAGGTCACGTCGGTCCACCGTGTCGGTGTGCACGCTGGCCCAGGCGGCGCAGCAGCGCTGCCAGAAGACGGCCAGTTCCATCAGCCGGTCCCGCGCGCGGGCCTGGCGCAGCATGACGGCATCGGGCGCGAGCAGGTTGGATTGCTGTTCCATCTCCCGCACGGCGCTCTGGTGCAGGGCTTCGGCCGCTTCGCGCGGGCGGGCGATGACGCTGTCCAGCTGTTGCAGGCCATGCGCCAGCAAATCGCCGGTCCAGCGACCGATCAGTGTTTGCGCGCGTGCGGTGGCGCTGACCATGCGCTCCATGCCGGCATAATCGGGTTGCAGGGCGTGGGCGGCCAGCACTTCGGCATGGGCGGTGGCCAGGCGTTGCAGGCCGCGCGCCAGGCGGGCCACCTGTTCCAGCGCGTGCCCGCCCTCGGCGATGCAGCGGGCGGCGGCGCGTTCGAACATGTCCCCGCCGGGGGGCGTGCGGCGCAGGGCGTGGACCAGGGCTGAGCCGGTCTCGCCGGCCGCGCGTTCCAACGTGCCGATCACGCGGCTGCAGGCGGCGTAGAGGTGATGCTCGGCCGCCGGCACCATGGCGCCGCCGAGCAGCGGCGGGGGCATCGGGTCCGCATGGGTGATGCGTTGGGTGAAGCGCAGCGCGCTTGGCATCAGGCGCAGCAGCATGAAGTCCCGGCTGTTGGGGGCGATGTCGAGCGCGGTGTGCGCGCTGTCGATATCCAGCAGCAGGCGCAGCGCGCCGAAGCGCTGCACGAAGATGATCTCCCCGCCGGTGCCGCGTTCGAAGCCGATGGCGGGGTCCGCCAGCCAGCTCGCCTGGAAGCTGAAGGCAGGCGGCGGCCATGGCTCATCGACCGGGATGCCGGGGAAGAAGACGGGATCGAAGGTTGCAGGGTCCGGCAGTGCCACCATCAGGCTATGGCACGGCCGGGTTAACAGGTTGCTGAGCGGCCGCTTCACCGATCAGGCTGAATCAGCCCGATCGGATCGGAGTTTGGTCCCTCAAGCCGCGGTGGTCAGGCGGTCCTTGCGGCATTGCATCAGCGGCTGGATCTTCTGGCCGAAGGCGTCCATGCCGCCGATGAAGTCATCGAAGCAGAGCATGATGCCGGCCACGCCAGGCATGGCCGCCACTTCGTCCAGCAGGCGCGCGCAGGTCGCGTAGCTGCCCACGATGGTGCCCATGTTGAAGTTGATGGGCGAGGGATTGCGCTGCACCGCGGCCGCCATCGAGGTCGCTTCCGTGTTCACATCCTGCGCCGCCTGGCCGAGCAGATGGGTGAGCGCCGCGCGGTCCGCGCCGCGCTCGTAGCTGTCCCATTTGGCCATGGCTTCGGCGTCGGTCTCGGCGCTGATGACCATGTAGAGCATATAGGCGCCGACATTCCGGCCGGTCTTTTCCGCATGCTTGAGCACGCGCGCGGGAACAGAGGCGCATTTCTGCGGGTCGTTCACGCCTTCGCCCAGGCAGAAATTGAAGTCGGCATATTGCGCGCCGAATTCCATCCCGCGGTCCGATTGGCCTGCCGAGACGATCTGGATGGGCTTGGCCGGACGCGGCGAGAGCTTGCACTTGTCCATCTGGAAGTACTCGCCCTTGAAATCACTCTCGCCCTTCTCCCACAGCTCACGCAGGATGGTGACGTATTCGGTGCTGTAGTCGTAGCGCTTGCCGAAATGCGCATCGCCCGGCCACAGGCCCATCTGGCTGTATTCCGGCTTGTGCCAGCCCGAGACGATGTTCACCCCGAAGCGCCCGCCGGAAATGCTGTCGATGGTGACCGCCATGCGCGCCACGATGGCCGGCGGGATGGTCAGCACCGCAGTCGACGCGAAGAGCTTGATGCGCTTGGTGACGGCCGCGAGGCCCGCCATCAGGGTGAAGGATTCCAGGCCGTGGTCCCAGAACTGCGTCTTCCCGCCGAAGCCGTGCAGCTTGATCATGCTGAGCGCGAAATCCATCCCATAGGCCTCGGCCTTCTGGGTGACGGTCTTGTTCAGCGCGAAGCTGGGCATGTACTGCGGAGCATTCTCCGAGATCAGCCAGCCATTGTTGTTGATCGGGATGAAGACGCCGATGTCCATGGGAACCTCGATGGGGTGATGGTTGTCGGTGCGCTGTGCGGAGCTGCGCCATCGCAGCCCGCGCGGCTTCTGATGTTCAGGACAGACTCATGAAATGCGGGCGCACCGCGCCCGCCGCCCATAAGTGCTGCCCGCCCGCGATGCCTGATGCGCGGCGGACGCCAAGCGCGCTCCCGCGCGCCCGGCGCTTGAGGGCAAAAACTACGCCGCCACGATGTTGTAGCGCCGCGCGATGGCGGTCCATTCCGCGACCTCGCGGCGGATCACATTCACGAAATCCTCGCCCAGCGGGATCGGGTTGCGCGGCAGGGTCTGCAATTCCTGCGCGCGCTGCAGCAGCGTCGGGTTGGCCAGGATCTGCGGGATCATGGCGGTCAGGCGCTGGGTGATCTCGGCGGGCAGGCCGCGCGGCGCGGACAGGCCCAGCCACTGGCTGCTGGTCAGCTGGGGGAAGCCGAGCTCGGCAAAGGTCGGCACATTCGGGAAGGCCGGCAGCCGCTGCGGCGAGGACACCGCCAGCGCCCGCAGTGAGCCTTCGCGGATCTGCGCCACATTGGTGGTGATCGGGTCGATCATGCTCTCGATCTGGTTCGCGAGCAGATCCTGCATGGCCGGCGCCGAACCGCGATAGGGCACATGGTCCAGATTGGTCAGCCGCGCCGCATCGGTCAGCAGCGCGCCCAGCATGTGCGGCGAGGAACCGATGCCCGAGCTGCCATAGCGCACCGGCTGGCGGCGGGCCATGTCGATGTACTGCGCCAGCGTCTGGATCGGCGACTGCGCGCGCACCAGCAGCACGTTCGCCGCTTCCACCAGCAGGCCCATATGCGTGAAGTCGGTCACCGGGTCGAAGGGCATCGACGGCAGGGTCGCGGCCGAGAAGACATGCACCGAGGCATGGCTGACCAGCAGCGTGTAGCCATCGGCCGGGGACTTGGCGACGAAATCCGTGCCGATCACGCCGCCAGCACCGGCGCGGTTTTCCACCAGCACCGTCTGGCCCAGCATTTGCGCCATGACCGGCGCGACCAGGCGGGACATGGTGTCCACCAGGCCGCCGGGGGGGAATTGCGCGATCAGGCGGATCGAGCCGCGCGTCGGCCAGGCGGCCTGCGCCAGCGCGGGCGTTGCCAGTGCTGCGGGGACCGCGGCGGCGGCGGTGAGAAGTTGGCGACGGTTCATCATGCTCTCCTGGTGCACTTTCAGAGCGCGGCCCTGCCCAAATGGAAGGCAGATGACGCGCGATCCAGGCCGGAAACCCCGGCATGACGAAGTGCTAGGCAAGAGCCGTGCCAGGCTTCTCTGCCCCTGGTCGCATTGCTTGGAGGCCGATTCACCGATCAGGCTGATTCAGCCTGATCAGATCGGCCTCTGACGTGCCGCAGCGCCTCAGCGCAGGGCTGAAAACGCCGTCGGCGTCAGGATCATGTTCTCCAGCGAGGCGACGATGGGGCCGTCACGCTCCGTCTCCGCGCGCTTGGCCAGCCATTCAGGATCGGCCGCGAAGGCGTTCCATTTGGTCTCGCGCTCGGCCAGGGATTCCCAGGCCAGCAGATAGTAGAGATCCTGGTTCGAACCGCCGATGCCGACAGTCCAGAAGCCGGCCTGGCGGATGCCATGGCGTTGCCAGATGGGCAGGGTGATCGTCTCGAAGCGGCGCAGCAGCGCTGGCAGGCGGCCGGGCACGCAATGGTAGATGCGGAGTTCGTGGATCATTCGCCGGTTTCCTCTCTGGCATTGTTCTACAGTGTGATGCCGTTGCACGGAAACACGCTGTAGCCGCTCTACCAGAATGATTCACCACGCTGGCGATTCCGCCTGTGCGGATGATGCTCTATCAGCCCTTGCCGCTCCAGAACTCCTTCACGCGGGCGAAGAAGCCTTCGTTTTCCGGCGAGGATTTGCCGCCCTTGGCTGCCTCGGCCTCGAAGGCTTCCAGCAATTCCTTTTGCTTGGGCGTCAGGTTCTGTGGCGTCTCGACGCTGACCTGCACATACATGTCGCCGCGCGCGGTGTTGCGCAGCACCGAGAAGCCCTTGCCGCGCAGGCGGAAATTCTCGCCCGTCTGGGTGCCGGCGGGGATAGTGACGCGGGTGCGGCCGCCATCGATGCTGGGCACCTCGATCTGGCCGCCGAGCGCTGCCTGCGTCATGCGCAGCGGCACGCGGACCATGATGTTGGGGCCTTCGCGCATGAACAGCGGGTGCGGCTTCACGCCGACATCCACGTAAAGATCGCCGGGACCGGCGCCGCGCAGCCCGGCCTCGCCTTCGCCCGCCAGGCGGATGCGCGTGCCGTCCTCCACGCCTGCCGGAATGGTCACGTTCAGCGTGCGCTCGCGCTGCACGCGGCCCGCGCCCAGGCACACCTTGCAGGGGTTCTTGATGATGCGGCCGGAGCCGGAGCAGGTGTGGCAGGTCCGCTCCACCAGGAAGAAGCCCTGCTGGCTGCGCAGCTTGCCGCTGCCCTTGCAGGTCGGGCAGGTCTGGGCATTGGCGGTGCCGCCTTCCGCGCCGGAGCCTGAGCATGCTTCGCATTTCACGCTGGTCGGCACCTTCAGCACCTTCTTGGTGCCGGCGAAGGCTTCCTCCAGCGTGATGGAGATTTCCTGGCGCAGATCGGCGCCGCGGCCGGTGGGCTGGCGCTGCCCGCGGCCGGTGAACTGGCCGAAAATGTCGGCGAACATATCCTCGAAGCCGCCAAAGCCTTGCCCGCCTTGCGGGCCGCCGCCGCCACCGCCGCCTTCGAAGGCGGCATGGCCGAACCGGTCATAGGCGGCGCGCTTTTCGGCGTCCTTCAGCACGTCATAGGCTTCGGAGACTTCCTTGAACTTGCCCTCGGCCTCCGGGTTGCCCTGGTTGCGGTCCGGGTGGAACTGCATGGCCAGTTTGCGGTAGGCGCGCTTGAGGTCGTCCTCTGAGGCGCCGCGGGCGACGCCGAGCACTTCATAATAATCGCGTTTCGCCATGGGGTAGGCCCTTCAAGATAAAGGCCCCGGCTTTCACCGGGGCCGCACCGAAACCTCAGTTCTGCTTCGGCTTTTTGGGGTCCACTTCCTCGAACTGCGCATCCACGACCTTGTCGCCGGGCTTGGCCCCCGGCGCCCCATTGGGGGCATCAGGCGCGGGCTGCGGCTGTTCGGCCTGCGCCTTGTACATGGCCTCACCGACCTTCATCGACGCCTGGCCGAGCTTCTCGGTCGCGGCCTGGATGGCGGCGATATCCTGGCCATCGAGCACGCCGCGCGCTTCGGTGATGGCGGCTTCGGCGGCCAGTTTCTCGGCCTCCGGCACCTTGCCCTCGTTTTCCTTCAGCGTGCGCTCAGTGGTGTGGATCAGGCCGTCGAGTTGGTTGCGTGCCTCGACCGCCTCGCGCCGGCTCTTGTCATTGGCGGAATTGGCCTCGGCGTCCTTGACCATGCGCTCGATATCGGCGTCCGACAGGCCGGACTTGGCCTGGATGCGGATGTTCTGTTCCTTGCCGGTCGCCTTGTCCTTGGCGGAGACGGAGACGATGCCGTTGGCGTCGATGTCGAAGGTGACTTCCACCTGCGGCACGCCGCGCGGCGCAGACGGGATGCCCGTCAGGTCGAAATTGCCCAGCAGCTTGTTGTCGGCCGCCATCTCACGCTCGCCCTGGAAGACCTTGATGGTCACCGCGGTCTGGTTGTCGTCCGCCGTGGAGAAGGTCTGCGACTTCTTGGTCGGGATGGTGGTGTTGCGGTCGATCAGGCGGGTGAAGACGCCGCCCAGCGTCTCGATGCCGAGCGAGAGCGGGGTCACGTCCAGCAGCAGGACGTCCTTCACATCGCCCTTCAGCACGCCGCCCTGGATCGCCGCACCGATCGCGACCACCTCATCGGGGTTGACGTTGCGCGCGGGTTCCTTGCCGAAGAAGGTCTTCACCGTCTCGATGATCTTGGGCATGCGCGTCATGCCGCCGACCAGGATCACCTCGTCGATCTCACCCGCCGAAATGCCGGCATCGCGCAGCGCGTTGCGGCAGGGTTCCAGCGTCTTCTGCACCAGGTCATCGACCAGCGCTTCGAGCTTGGCGCGCGTCACCTGCATGACGAGATGCTTGGGCCCCGACGCGTCCGCCGTGATGAAGGGCAGGTTGATGTCGGTCTGCTTGGCGGAGGACAGCTCGATCTTGGCCTTCTCGGCAGCTTCTTTCAGGCGCTGCAGGGCCAGCTTGTCGCCGCGCAGGTCAATGCCGTTTTCCTTGCGGAATTCATCAGCCAGATAGTCGATGATGCGCTGGTCGAAATCCTCGCCGCCCAGGAAGGTGTCGCCATTGGTGGACTTCACCTCGAAGACGCC
>JAIXVH010000471.1 GCA_027483125.1 Acetobacteraceae bacterium
ATCGGCTGGTGGCGGAGGGGCGCGACCTGGCCTGGTGGCACCCCTTGGTCTCGGGCCGGGCGGAGAGCGTGGCCGAGGCCGGGGTCAGCGTGGCCGGCCGCTTCGTGGCCGAACGCGATGCCGGCGCGCTGGAAGAGCATGTGGTGGCCTGGCCGGGGCGGATTCCCCCCGCCGCCCGGCCGCTGCCGAAGAGGAGAAGACAGGGATGAAGAACGCGCTCTATGGCGGCGTGAACGCGGCGGTGCTGACTGCGATGCATGCCGATCTCTCGCCCAATCTGGATGCGATGGCAGCCCACGCGCATTGGCTGCTGGCCAATGGCTGCACCGGCCTGGGTGTCATGGGCACCACCGGCGAGGCGAACAGCTTCGGCCTGCATGAGCGCAAGGCCATCCTGGAAGGCCTGATCGCGCGCGGCGTGCCGGCGGCGAAGATGATGCCGGGCACGGGCTGCGCCTCGCTCGCCGATACCGTGGAACTGACGAAGCATGCGCGCGATGCCGGCTGCCCCGGCGTGCTGGTGCTGCCGCCCTTCTACTACAAGGCGCCGTCCGATGACGGGCTGTTCGCCTATTTCGACGAGGTGGTGAAGCGGGTCGGCGGCGGTGTCGCGCTGTACCTGTATCACTTCCCGCAGCAATCGGCGGTGCCCTTCACCCTGTCGCTGCTGGAGCGCCTGCTGGATGCGCATCCGGGCGTGTTCAAGGGCGTGAAGGACAGTTCGGGCGACTACGCGAACATGAAGGCGATGATCGATGCCTTCGCCGCGCGTGGGTTCGAGGTCTATTCGGGCAGCGATGAATTCCTCCAGCGCATCCTGGCCGAGGGCGGTGCGGGCTGCATCACCGCGGCCTCCAACGCCAATTCGCATTGGGGCGGGATCGTCTATCGCGAACGGACCGGTGCGGCTGCCGATGCCGCGCAGGCGATGCTGTCCGCCACCCGCAAGGCCGCGACCAGCGCGCCGCTGATCCCCTGCCTGCGCGAGGTGATCGCGCGCAGCACGGGTGACATGGCCTGGCGCAACATCCGCCCGCCGCATCTGCCGCTGTCGGGTGCGGCTGCCGATGCCGCCTGGGCGACCTGGGTGGCGACGGGTGCGATTCCGCTGCCGGGGATGATGAAGCAGGCTGCTGAATGAGCGCCACAGGCGGGCTTCGCTGCCGCGAGCCGGCGGTGGCCACTGTCCAAGTGGAGGACGCGCATGTGCGCGTCACCCGCTGGGATTTCGCCCCCGGCGCCGAGACCGGCTTCCACCGCCATGGCTGGTATTATGTGGTGGTGCCGGTGCATGACGGCACGCTGCACATCGAATTCCCCGATGGCAGCAAGGCCGAGGCCGCACTGACCGCGGGTGTCGCCTATCAGCGCCCCGCGGGCATCGAGCATAATGTGATCAATGGCGGGGCTGCGCCGCTATCCTTCGTCGAGACGGAGTTGAAGGCGCTGCCGGGGTGAAGCGCCCTTCCCGGCAGGCATCCGAGCAGTAGCGCACATTGTCCCAGTCGCGCGCCCATTTCTTGCGCCAGGCGAAGGGCCGGCCGCAATGCGCGCAGGGCTTGGTCGGCAAATTGGGCTTCTTGTGCGCCATCAGAGCGGGATGCGTGGAGGTGGTCGCACCGAACACGCTGAATCCCGCTCCGCACAAGGGGCTGGACCGGGCTGCATGAACGCATGTGAAGGCAGCATGGGCTAGCGCGCGCGCAATTCACCAACGCGCCGGCCCGCGCCGTCCAGCAGCAGAATGCGGCCGCCCTCAGGGCCGTCGAGCCACACGGCCAGGCGGCCTTCGACACCGGCGATGCCCATGATGCGGTTGCCCGCCGGCAAATCCATCGAGGTGTTGGGCGCGCTGCCGGCCTGGCCGCCGGCGCGCTTGATCAACAGCACGACCAGCGTCACCGTGCCGGCCACGATCAGCACGCCCATCCCGATCACCAAAGCCTGTAAAGCCCGCATGGACCGCTCCCCCGACACACATGAAGTTCTCGCGGGTGACCACCACGCGGGCCAGCGCGCTGATCGCTTCCTGGCCGACGCCATAGGTTCGCTGTCGCGCTCCCGCGTCAAGGCCCTGATGGAAACCGGCTACCTCACCCTCGATGGCGTGCCCCTGACCGACCCTTCCGCCACCGTCCGCGTGGGCGGCCACTACATGCTGCGCGTCCCGCCCCCCATTCCCGCGACACCCCAGGCGCAATCCATCCCGCTCGATATCCTCTTCGAGGACCGCCACCTCATCGTGCTGAACAAGCCCGCGGGGCTGGTGGTCCACCCTGCGCCGGGAAACGCGGACGGCACCTTGGTCAACGCGCTGCTCGCCCATGCCGATGACCTCTCGGGCATTGGCGGCGAGGCGCGGCCGGGCATTGTGCATCGGCTCGACAAGGACACCTCCGGCGTGATGGTGGTCGCCAAGACCCAAGGCGCGCATGAGGCGCTGTCCCGCGCCTTTGCCGAACGCGACCTGGACCGCGAATACCTGGCGCTGGTCTGGGGCCTGCCGCCGGGCGCCTCGGGGTCCATCGAAGGCGCCATCGGCCGCCACCCGACCGACCGCAAACGCATGGCCGTCGTCACCCGCAATGGCAAACCCGCGCTCACCCATTGGCGGCTGGAACGCGCCTTCGGCACGGGCGCGGCGCTGCTGCGCGTGAAGCTCGCCACCGGGCGGACGCACCAGATTCGCGTCCACCTCTCCCATATCGGGCACCCGGTGGTGGGGGACCCGGTCTATCTGCGGCGCATTCCGGGCGCGGCCTCGGCGCTGGAAAAACCCGCGCGGGAGGCGCTGCTCGCCTTCCCCCGCCAGGCGCTGCATGCGGCCACGCTGGGCTTCCGCCATCCCGATACGGGGAAGCAACTATCCTTCGCCGCCAAGGCTCCGGACGACATGCTCATGTTACTGGAGGGTCTCGAAAGGTAATCTGACTTGTCTGGTCAGTTTTGCTTGCGGCGGGATAAAGGCGGGGGTATTGATGGCGGATCGGCAACCGAACCGGGCGCCGCTGAGATCCCAGGGCCAGCACCTCGTCGCGACGTGACAGCGGCAGGCGGCCAGGGAGGGCCCGGACAGGATGTGCCAGCACCGCTGAAACCCGACCGCCGTCACGGGGTTGGTATTCAGCACATAGGGCGAGACATTGATGGCTTCCCTTTCGATTCCCATGGCCCCCGAGGGCAATCTTTCGCGCTACCTGCAGGACATCCGGAAATTCCCGATGCTGCAGCCGCAGGAGGAGTACGAACTCGCCAAGCGTTGGCGCGAGACCGAGGATGACCAGGCCGCGCACCGGCTGGTGACCTCGCATCTGCGCCTCGTCGCCAAGATCGCGATGGGTTATCGCGGCTATGGCCTGCCGGTCGGCGAGCTGATCTCCGAAGGCAATGTCGGCATGATGCAGGCCGTCAAGCGCTTCGACCCCGATCGCGGCTTCCGCCTGGCGACCTACGCCATGTGGTGGATTCGCGCGGCGATCCAGGAATACATCCTGCACAGCTGGTCGCTGGTGAAGATGGGCACGACGGCGGCGCAGAAGAAGCTGTTCTTCAACCTGCGCCGGCTGAAAGGCCAGCTGGCCGCGCTGGAGGAAGGCGACCTGTCGCCGGAAGTGGTGGCCAAGATCGCCCATACCCTGGCCGTGCCCGAGGCCGATGTGATCAGCATGAACCGCCGCCTCTCGGCGCCGGATAACAGCCTGAACGCCCCCGTCCGCGCCGATAGCGAGGGCGAGTGGCAGGACTGGCTGGTCGATGACGCGGAAAGCCAGGAAGAGGAATTGGCCGAGCGCGAGGACATGTCCAACCGCAAGGCACTGCTGGCCAATGCGCTGAAGACCCTGAACGAGCGCGAGCGCCATATCCTGATCGAGCGCCGCCTGAAGGATGAGCCGACCACGCTCGAAGAACTCTCGCAGCAATACAACATCAGCCGCGAGCGGGTGCGCCAGATCGAGGTGCGCGCCTTCGAGAAGCTGCAGAAATCCATGAAGCAGCAGGTGGCCGAGGTTCGCGTCACCGCATGATCATCATCACCGGCGCGAATTGGCCTCTGGCCGCGCGCCGGCGCATGATGCGGGCATGGAAGCACATGCACAGACCCGGATCGGCCATGTCCATCTGAAGGTGGCCGATCTTGAACGCGCCCTGGGGTTCTGGCGCGATGTCATTGGCCTGTCGGTGACGCAACGCATGGGGGACCAGGCGGTGTTTCTCTCCGCCGGCGGCTATCACCACCATATCGCGCTGAACACCTGGGAGAGCCTGGGCGGCTCACCGCCCGCGCGCGGCACCACGGGGCTGTTTCATGTGGCGCTGCTCTTCCCCTCGCGGCTGGAACTGGCGCGCGTGCTGCAGCGCCTGCTGGCGGCCGGCGTGACGCTGGATGGCGCTTCCGACCATGGCGTGTCCGAGGCGCTGTATCTGCGCGACCCCGATGGCAATGGCGTGGAACTTTACCGGGACCGTGACGCCGCCGAATGGCCGCGCGATGCGGCGGGCGGGCTGGCGATGATCACGCGCCGGCTGGATGTGGCGGCGCTGCTGGCGGAGGCGGCGTGACGCCAAGCAGCGCCCGCCCCGCCGGCGTCGCCTGCACCAGCAACTCCCCGTCGGTCGTGGTGCAGATGATCAGCCCCGCATCGGTCGCATCCTCCCACACCGTCAACCGCGGGCAGGAGGTGCGCCAGGCCTCGATCACCTCCGCATAGGGCCGCGGCACCAGAACGGCTGCGACCAGGTCGCGGATCAGCGCCTCCATGGCATCCTCCTCATGGCCAGACCAGCAGGGCCAAGCCCTGCCCGATATAGAACACGGCGATCGCGGTCACGATGACGCCGGCCCAGCGGCGGAACACCGCCTCGCTCATCCGCTCCAGCACCGGCTTGGCCAGCCAGGTCCCCAGTATCGACGCCAGCACCGCGCCCACCGCCAAGGCCGGGTCCAGCACCCCGGCGGCGGGCACCAGCACACCGAAATACAGCAGCTTCAAACTGTGCTGCAGCACCTGGCAGGCCGCCTTGGTCGCCACCATCGCACGCCGGTCGAACCGGCCCGAGAGGAAAAACGCATCCAGCAACGGCCCCGCCACCCCCGTCAGCACCATCAGCGACATCGAGGCCATGCCACCCAGCACCGCGTGCAGCGGCTTCTCGGGGTCGGGCTGCCAGCCGCGCGGCAGCAGCTTCAGCAGGAAGGGGCTGACGCCCAGCAGGATCAACGCCACCGGCTTGGGCGGCACGAACAGCACCAGCGACCAGATGCCGAGTGCCAGCAGCGGGCCGACCGAGAACGTCGCCACCACCCGCCAGCGGATATGCTGGAAGGATAGCGCCGCGCGCCAGCCATTGGAGGCGATTTGCGTCACCGCATGCAGCGCCATCGCCTCGGGCACCGGCAGCAGGAACAGCAGCAGCCCGATCAGCACCAGGCCACCGGCCATGCCGAAGATGCCGGAGAGAAAACTGGTGGCGACCATCACGGCCAGGATGGCGGCGGACAAGGCGAGCGACATGGCCCAGCGTTGCGCCCGGACGGGCCGCGCCGCAAACTGGCTTTCCTGAAGCTGGCGTGAGTTTTCCTGATGGTGGCGCCCTATCTGAACGGCATCCGCGCCTTCGAGGCGGCGGCCAGGCTCGGCAGCCTCTCGGCCGCCGCGGCGGAGCTGCACGTCACCCCCGCCGCCGTCAGCCGCCTGGTGAAACTGCTGGAGGAGCGCATCGGCCTGGCGCTCTTCACGCGCCATGCCAACCGGCTGAGCCTGACCCCGGCCGGGCTGTTCTATCGCGACGGCCTGGCGCCGCATCTGGCCGGCATCGCGCGCGTGACCGAGGAGATCGCCGCCCGCTCCGCCCCGCGCGCCATCACCGTGGGCGTGGGGGCGACCTTCGCCATGCGCTGGCTGATCCCGCGGCTGGGGCGTTTCCAGGCGCTGCATCCGGGGCTGGAGGTGCGGCTCGCGACCTCGACCGCTGCCGTGCCGCATCGGCCGGATTGGACCTGCGGCATCAGATTGGGTGATGGTCGGCTGCCGGGGCTGGAAGCGCTGCACCTGTTCGACACCGCCCTGCTGCCGGTCTGCGCGCCGCAACTGGCCGCGCGCTTGCGCCGCCCGGCCGATCTGGCCCGCGTGGCGCTGCTGCGCGTGGCGCATGCGCCGGGCGATTGGCCGCTATGGCTGGCGGCGGCGGGCGCGCGGCGCGTCACCGCCGCAGGCCCGGTCTTCGATGTGCATGGCCAGGCGCAGCAGGCGGCGCTGGATGGGCTGGGTGTCGCCTTGGGCTTCCCGCTCTACATCGCCGAGGATCTGGCCGCCGGGCGGCTGGTCGCGCCCTTCGACCTGACGGTGCCGCGCGGCGATGGCTGGTGGCTGTTCAGCGCGCCCGGTCGCGCGGCCGATCCGGGCTTCCGGGCCTTCCGGGACTGGTTGCTGCGCGAGGCGGCCTAGTGTCCCGAATCAGAAGTTCGCTTGATCAGCGAATTCCAGCTTCGAGCCACTAGCTCGTTGTTTTTGCAGCGTGCCGACCGTCCAGAAGTCCTCCGGCTGCGCCTGCGAACTTCTGAACCGGCACACCAGAGTCCGATCTGGACAGGCTGAATCAGCCTGTTCAGTGAATCGGCCTCTCAACAACGAATAGGGATTTTTCTCTGAAGCAAGCTGAAGAGAAAAATCTCTATGCCTCAGGCGGCACCGCGCATCGGTGCCGCATAACCCTCAGGGTGCGCCATATGCCAGGCCCAGGCGGTGCGCACGATCTCATCCAGCGTGTCATGCGCAGGCCGCCAACCGGTCTCCGCGCGCAGCCGCTCCGACGACGCCACCAGCGACGGCGGATCACCCTCACGCCGGGGCCCATAGCTGTGCGGCACCGGGCGGCCGGATACCCGCTCGATCGCGGCCAGCACATCCTTCACCGAATAGCCGGTGCCATTGCCGATATTGTAGGCGACAGAGCCTTCCTCCAGCCGCGGCAGTACGGCCAGGTGCGCCGCCGCCAGGTCCGTCACATGCACATAGTCGCGCAGCGGCGTGCCATCGGGCGTGTCGTAATCGGTGCCGAAGATGCTGACCGGTTCGGCCCGGCCCAGCGCGCCCAGGATGGCGCGCGGGATCAGATGGGTCTCGGGCATGTGGTCCTCACCGGCGCGGCCCAGCGGGTCGGCGCCGGCGGCGTTGAAATAGCGCAGGCAGGCGGTGCGCAGGCCATTCGCGCCATCCGCCCAGGCGAGCGCCTGCTCCACCATCAGCTTGGATTCGCCATAGGGGTTCACCGGTTCGGCCGGCGTGTTCTCACCGATGGGTGTCACGCGCGGCACGCCGAAAATGGCGGCGGTCGAGGAGAAGACCAGGCGCTTCACCCCGGCCTTGATCGCGGCCTCGGCCAGGATCACGGAATTGTTCACATTGGTGCGGATGTAGTGCAGCGGGCGCTTCATGCTGTCGCCCACGAGCGACAGCGCGGCCATGTGGAAGACGGCATCGAAATGCCAGGCCGCGAAGACTTCGCCCACCTGCCGCTGGTCCGCCAGATCAACCTCGGCGATGGGCACGCCCTTCGGCACCGCGGCGCGGTGGCCGGTCGAGATATTGTCCAGCACCACCACCTCGTCGCCGCGGTCGCGCAGCGCGAGCACCACATGGCTGCCGACATAGCCGGCACCGCCGGTCACCAGGTAACGGGCCATTCGCCACTCCAGAGAGGCCGCCTGCATGTGGCCCCGACCAGTTCATAACGCCAGCGGTTTGTGGCGGTTGAAAGGCCGGCTGTTGAATTTTTCAGGCCCGGCTGCGCATGGCCGCGAAGATCACGGCGACACGATCGCCCAGGCCGCGTGCAATGGCGCGCCCGGCGGCAAGACGACGCAGGTCCCGCCGGGCCAGGATGCCCGGCAGGGCGGCGGGCAGCGCTGTGCCCCAGCGGCGGGCCTCGGGCAGCGCGATGCCGGCCAGGGCGCGGATGGCCTGGGGCAGTTCGGCGGGCGCGTCCTGCGGCAAAAGGCGGCGGCCGCGTTCGGCCATGGCGGGTGCGGCGCGCAGCAGCAGCGCCAGGCCATGCGCGGCGCCGATCGCTTCCAGGATCGGCAGTTCGGCAGGCTCCGCACCCAGCATGCGGCCGGCTGCCACCGCGAAACCGCCATGCGCGCCGCGCAGATAGGCGGCGAAGGGGGCGGCGGAGGCAAAACCATCCTCATCCAGTTCGGCCTCTCGGGCATCGGCCATGGCGAGCAGGTCGGCGCGGTCCAGCAGGCCCGCGGTGATGGCATCGTGCAGCGGCGTCGCGACTTCGTGCCGGCGCGGTTCGTCCAGCGCATCGCGCCACCATTGCAGGCGGATCGCGCCGGCCAGCGGGTTGGTCGTCGCGTCGTAGGCGCGGCCGAGTTCGTGGTGATAGGCGATCAGCGCGAACAGCGCCTCGCGCCGCGCGGCAGGCGCGAAGAGCGCGCAGAGGAACCGGTCCGGATCGTGGCGGCGGGCGAATTCGCCGATGGGAGAAAGCATGCGCGGCGACTACCTGCTTGGTTGACGCCCCGCCAGTGCCCGCTTACCTCCGAGGCACCCAAAACCCTGGAGAAAACCCATGGCCTTCTCGCTGCCCCCCCTGCCCTATGCCATCAACGCGCTGGCCGCCAACGGCATGTGCCAGGAGACGCTGGAACTGCACCACGGCAAGCACCACAACGCCTATGTGACGGCGCTGAACGGCCTGATCGAAAGCAAGGGCCTGGCGGGCAAGAGCCTGGAGACCATCGTGGCCGGTGCCGCCAATGACGCGCCGCTGCTGAACCAGGCCGGCCAGCATTGGAACCACATCCTGTTCTGGCAGGTGATGTCCCCCAATGGCGGTGGCGACAAGCTGCCGGCCAAGCTGGCGGCCAAGATCGACGCGGATTTCGGCGGCCTCGCCCAGTTCAAGGAGGCCTTCAAGCAGGCCGGCGTGACGCAGTTCGGCTCGGGCTGGGCCTGGCTGATCATGAAGGCGGACGGCAAGCTGGCGGTCACCAAGACCCCCAATGGCGCGAGCCCGGTCAGCACCGGCGAAGGCACGCCGATCCTGGGCGCGGATGTGTGGGAACACGCCTATTACCTGGATTTCCGCAATGTGCGCCCGAACTACCTGGACAATTTCCTGAACAAGCTGGTGGCCTGGGATGTGGTGGAAAGCCTGATGGAGAAGGGCGGGCTGGTGTCGGGCCAGGGGGCCTGATGCCACTCGGCGCCTGGCGCGCCGCGTTGCTCGGGCTGGGCCTTGCGGCGCTGCCAAACGGCAGCACCGCCATGGCCCAGCCGGAACGACCGGCGCGCGGCGCCATTCTCTCGGCCGAACAGGGCGACATCGCCTGCTATCTGCGCATCCGCGACGAGGCCGGGCAGGTGCGCCGCTGGATGGCGGATTTCGATGTCTGCGGCGCGGCGGAACGCACGATCGGCCGCGTGGTCGGGCTTCGCTGGACGGAAGCGAATGTGATGCACCCCTCCTGCCAGGGGGATCCCTCGTGCAGACGCACGCAGCGGGTGGTGCTGGTCTCCGGAATCGGGCGTTAGGCGGCCCGCGCCGCCGGCACCCCGCGCATCCGCCCGCCGGGCGTCGCACCCGGAATCGCCGCCGCGAAATCCGCCGCTTCCAGCAGCTTTGCCCAATCCGTGCCGGTCGCCACACCCATGCGGGTGAAGGTCCAGACCACGTCTTCCATCGCGACATTGCCGGTCGCACCCGGCGCATAGGGGCAGCCGCCGATCCCGCCCGCGGCCGCGTCGATCACCCGGCAACCGGCCTCCCAGGCCGCGACGCAGTTCGCCACACCCATCCCGTAGGTGTCATGGCCGTGGAAGGCGAAGCGCTCGCCGTAATGGTCCACCGCGCGCGCCATCACGCGCCAGACCTGGTCGGGCGCGGCATTGCCGGTGGTGTCGCAGAGCGCGATTTCCATATCCTCGCGCAGCGGCGCCACCGCATGCACCAGGCGCATCACGGCCGATTCATTCACCACGCCCTCGAAGGGGCAATGGAAGCAGGTGGAGAGGTTGAAGCGGATGCGTGTCTCGGCCGGCGTCTCGCGCACCAGCTGCGACAGCTCCTCCAGCGCATTGGCCACGCTGCGGTTGAGGTTGGCCTGGCTGTGGCCATCGGTCACCGACATGAAGAAGCCCAGGCGATGCGCGCCATTGGCCAGCGCCGCGTCGAAGCCGCGGCGGTTGGGCACCAGCACGGTGCATTCCAGGCCGGGCAGTTCGCGCGCGGCGGCCAGCACGGCGGCGGTGTCCGCCATCTGCGGGATGGCCTTGGGGGAGACGAAGCTGCCCACCTCCATCCGGCGCAGCCCCGCGGCATGGGCGCGGCGGACCAGTTCGATCTTGGTCTCGGTGGGCACGAATTCGCGCACCGGCTGCAGCCCATCGCGCGGGCTGACCTCGGAGAGTTGGATCACGATGCTTCCCCCAACAATTCACGGAATATCCGCTCATTGTGAGCACCTGCCGCCGGCCCGGTCCAGCGGACCATCGCTTCGGGCGACACGCCATCGAAGCGGAAGGGGGCGGCGGGGTGCAGCACCTGGCCGAGCAGCGGGTCTTCCACCGGCATCACCAGGGAGCGGGCCTGGAAATGCGGATCGTCGGCGCAATCCTTCATGTCATAGAGGCGCGAGCAGGGCACTTCGGCGGCTTCCAGTACATCCTCGGCTTCGCGGGCGGTGCGGGTGCGGGTCCAGTCGGCGATGGCGGCGTCGAGTTCGGCGACGTTGTCACAACGCCCGGCATTATTGGCCATGCGCGGGTCGGCGCCCAGGTCGTCACGCCCGATCGCGGTCATCAGGCGCTTGAAGATCAGGTCGGAATTGCCGGCGATGCAGAGCCACTTTCCGTCCGCGCAGGGGTAGGTGTTGGTCGGCGCGGCGGTCTTGATCGCGGCGCCCTGGGGTTGGCGGACCCAGCCGAACAGCCCGTATTCCGGCAGCATGCCCTCCATCAGCGAGAAGAC
>JAIXVH010000007.1 GCA_027483125.1 Acetobacteraceae bacterium
GCAGGCCGTGGGCCTGGGTTTCGCGATGATCGATGGCGCGGCCGAGGAGCTTTACGGCGTGCTGCGCCGCCAGCGCCCGCAACGGCTGACGCAGCGCTGATCAGACGCGGGGCGGCTGGCGCCGCCGCAGCAATTCGGCGCGGATCGCATCGCCGAAATCGGGGCTGGGCTGGAAATCGGCATTGGCCAGCAGGGCGGGCGTGAAGGCGTGGCTGAAGCACCAGGCGGTCCAGCCCAGGCCGGCGCGGTCCATCGCTTCCATGATTTCCTGCCGGTAGGGGCGGCTGCCGCCGCGCATGGCGCGTTCGGGGTGGTCGCGATGGTCCCAGCCGAATTCCGAGACGATGACCGGCAGCGCCGCCGCGGGTTCCAGGAAGGCGCGCTGCCAGGGCACGCGCCAGTTGGAATTGGGATAGGGGTGCGTCGCATAGGCGATGTTGTCCCGCCGCACCGGCATGCGCCGCGCGAAGGACAGGTCGTAGGAGAATTGCAGCCCGCCCACGACCACGGTCTTGGCCGGCGCGTGCTGGCGGATGGTATCCACCATGGCCTCGGCCCAGTCGCGCCAGGCGAGCCAATGCGCATCCGTATGCTGCAGCACCGGCCGCCCATCGGGCTGGAAGGCCTGGGGTTCGTTGAACAGCTCGAACCAACAAACCACCGGGTTCTGGCCATAGCGCTGGGCGATGCGGGTCCAGAAGCGGCGCATCTCGGGCGTGGTCGTGTCGAACAGCAGCCCGTGCGACATGTCGCGCAGCGGCATGTAGCGGTCCTCGGGCGGGAAGCCGATGCCGTGCCAGCAGATCGAGACATACATGCCGCAGCGCCTGGCATAGGCGATCGAGGCATCGATGGCCGAGAGCGCATGCGCCTCTCCCAACCGGCGCCAGATGGCGGGCATCACCGACAGGCGCAGCATGTCGCAGCCCCAGGCGGAGGCCATGCTGAAGAGCCGGTGGTCGAAGAAGCCCAGCTGGCGGTCATTGCGGCCGGCGATCCAGGCGACATCGGCGATGCAGGCGCCATGCCGCACCGCGCGCGCGCCATCGGCGCCATGCAGCGCGTTGCCGCGCGCGGTGATGGGCTGGGGAAAGCCGGGCGGGATGGGAAAGGCGGGCTCGGCCAGCGCCAGGTCGCGCGGTGGGCCACGCAATTGCGCGGCGGCGGGCGGCGCGGCCAAGAGGGTGGAGGCGGCCAGCCAGCCGCGCCGGCCCGCGGATGCTCCTGCCCCGGTGGTGTCCATGCGGCATTGTTGCGCGGCATCCGGCCTATGGGGAGGGGGCGGTGCACTGATCGGGGATTGGCTGCGCGACCGGCTCGGCTGTGAATCAGCATCGCAGTGGGGCCCATGCCACAACTGGACCAACATATTGATATGGTTATTAGATTGCTTCGATGACTGGGGTCTTGATCGGCGCCGATCAGGACCCCACCCCAAACTAATTTTCTTGTTTTATGTCAGGATTTTGCGGCTTCTTGGGGCAGCGCCTTATTTGTATGCCTATGCGGATTGCTGGCCTAGGGCGATGCTTTCGGCAAGGCTGTGACGGGTCATCCGCCACAGCCATCCGACGAATGTGTCTCCCCCACCCGGGGGCATGACTTACTTGCAGGCCGTAACCATGATCTCGACCAGGTGGCGCGCACTGGCCATGTTGGCTTCGACACAGGCGCGGGCCGGTTGCGAGCCAGCCGGCAACCACTTGATCCACAGCTCGTTCATGGCGTCACGGTCACGGATGTCCTTCAGCCAGATCTGCGCGGAGAGCAGACGGGTGTTGTCGGTGCCGTGCGCTTCGAGTGCTGCATCGATCTTCGCCAGAACTTCAGCAGTCTGACCCTTCACATCCTTGGACAGGTCATCGGCAGTGATGCCGGCCAGGAACACGAAACCATGATATTCGACGCTCGTCGAAAGGATCTGGTTGGTACCGTTGCGCTTGATGTGGCTCATCGTGGGGTTCCCTTAAGCGACTGCGTAGGCGCTGCCGGACGCGGCAGCATGAATCATCGTCTCGAAGACGGACACTCCGTGAATAGCCTCCTCCAGCGGCAAAGGATAGGCTGGCCCGCCCGCACAGGCCGCTGCAAAGGCCTCAAGCTCCGCACGCTCGATATCCGTGACTGGAAAACTCTGGGTCTTCGGGACGCCGTCAATGTCGCACGTGGTCAAGGTTTCGTGGCCATGCAGTGCTGCCCAGCCCTGCGTGCCAAAGACCGCAACGCGCCACAACCGAGGCGCCAAGGCCAAGGTTGCAAAGTTGACCGTTGCGCCGCAATCCAGTGTAGCGAGCATCGCCGTCGTATCATCGATCGTGTCGCTGACCTGCGCCTTGGACACCACGCGCACATCACGGAAGCGACCGGCCAAGTTTATGATCATGTCCACCATGTGGATGCCCATGCCGCCCATGCCGCCGAGGGGGCTTTCCGCGCGACTGGCGCGCCACATGCCTGGCTTGTAGACGCGCGCCCCCGGGCCGCTGAATTGGCCCTCCACATGCAATAAGCGACCGATCTGGCCGTTTGCCAGCATTGTCTTGATTTCCGCCACTGCAGGCAGAAAGCGACGGTTGTGTCCCAGCGCGAGGACCACGCCGGCCCGCCGGCAGGCAGCGACTGCTGCCTCAGCGCTGGCTTTGGTCAGAGTGAAAGGCTTCTCAACGAACACATGCTTGCCGGCCGCAGCGGCGGCAATGACCTGTTCGGCATGCATGCCGTGCGGGGAAGCCAGAACAACAGCCTGCACCTCAGAATCGGCCAAAACCGCCTCGAAGCTTGCATGGAGGCGGATACCCTGTTGGGCGGCGTAGTCCCTCGCCTTGTCAGGGTTGCCTGTGCTGCCTGCCACGAACCGCAATGGGGTGCCGTTCAATCCCTGCACGGAATTGACGAGCACACGCCCCCATGCGCCCATACCGATGATTGCGGTGTTCAACATGGCGCGCCTTCTTACTGAATGGCCTGTCCTATCCCTGGTGGGGGGCGCTGGCAATTCCGAGCACTCGGAGCCTGTCTGAGAATTCGCCAGCCTCTACAAGTGGGAGGCAGGCCAGCCGCCGCATCATCCCGGCATGCTGGCGGCGCTGTCGGAACTCGTCGTGCAGCGGCTTGTTCGGCAGGAGTGGCGCGATGATCGCCCACTCCCCGTCCGTCAGGTCAAACCGCGCCATCTCAAGGCTCCTCCACAACAAGGAGCCTTGAATCAAGCCAGCTCGCGCGCGGAAACCTTTATGAGTGCAGAACCTAGGCCGATGCGGCGGACCTGGCCGAATACGCACAGCACGGCGCTGGCCGACACGCCGCCCGACCGCACTGCTCCAAACCAGGCCCTGCGCAGTTTCACCGATGGCGACAGCCGGATCATGCCCAGCGGCGGCGGC
>JAIXVH010000095.1 GCA_027483125.1 Acetobacteraceae bacterium
GAAGAATTGGCGAAGGCCGAGTGATGCGGGGGGGCGGGCTGCTTGAGCGGTCCGCCCCACCAGCCGTTTCGCCAAGCTGGGCGGTCGCGCCACCGCGGGCATGACCACCGAGCAGATCATGGCACTCACGCGCGGCGCGGACTGACGTGACGCTGGTCGACACCAATGTCCTGCTGGACCTAGTGACCGCTGACGCAAACTGGGCCGAATGGTCGCAAGGCCAGTTGGAAGCCGCCGCCTTCCGCGGGCCTTTGGTCATCAATGATCTGGTCTATGCCGAGTTCTCCTTAGGCTTTCGGCGCATCGAGGAGGTCGATGGCGTGCTGGCCGCCGCGCGCATCGAGACCATCGCCATTCCGCGCGAGGTGCTGTTCCTGGCCGGCAAGGCCTTCCAGCGCTACCGCGCTGCCGGCGGCGCCCGAGGCTCTGTCCTGCCGGATTTCTTCATCGGCGCGCATGCCGCGACCGCGAAGCTGCCACCGCTGACGCGTGACACACGCCGTCATCGGCGCCACTTCCCGACCGCGCAACTTCTCGCCCCCGCCGATTGACCCACCCCGCGCTGGCCTCCCACGCCCACGCATGCTACCGCCACAGCCCAGCGAACAGAACGCGAATCCGCCATGCCCGATGATGTGAAGATCCTGCCCGGCGAACCCAGCGCCGAAACCCCGCTCGCAGCCGCGCTGTCCGAGCGGTATCTCGCCTATGCGCTGTCCACCATCACCGCGCGCTCGCTGCCCGATGTGCGCGATGGCCTGAAGCCCGTGCATCGGCGCGTGCTCTGGGCGATGCATCAACTCAAGCTCGACCCCGCCAGCGGCTTCAAGAAATGCGCGCGCATCGTGGGCGATGTGATGGGCAAGTATCACCCGCATGGCGATGCCGCGATCTATGATGCGATGGTGCGCCTGGCGCAGGATTTCGCCTCGCGTTTCCCGCTGGTCGAAGGCCAGGGCAATTTCGGCAATATCGACGGCGATAACGCCGCCGCCATGCGCTACACCGAAAGCCGCCTGACCGAAGTCGCGCAGGCGATGCTGGCCAATATCGAAGACGACACGGTCGATTTCCGCGCCACCTATGATGGCGAGGAGCGCGAGCCGGTCGTCCTGCCCGCCGCCTTCCCGAACCTGCTGGCCAATGGTGCTTCTGGCATCGCGGTCGGCATGGCGACCAACATCCCGCCGCACAATGCGGGCGAAGTCTGCGCCGCAGCCCTGGAGTTGATCCGCAACCCGCAGGCGACCACGGCCGAATTGCTCGCGCATATGCCGGGCCCGGATTTCCCCACAGGCGGCCTGCTGGTGGAGGACGCGGCCACCATCGCCGAAGCCTACGCCACCGGCCGCGGTTCCTTCCGCATGCGCGCGGCTTACGAGGTGGAGCGCGGCAAGAACGGCGCCTGGCAGGTCGTCATCACCGCCATCCCCTACCAGGTGCAGAAGGCGCGGCTGGTCGAGCAGATCGCGCAACTGCTGGAAGAGAAGAAACTGCCCCTGCTGGGCGATGTGCGCGACGAAAGCACCGACCTGGTGCGCCTGGTGCTGGAGCCCAAGACGCGCAATGTCGAACCTGCGGTGATGATGGAGACGCTGTTCCGCGCCACCGCGCTGGAGAGCCGTTTCTCGCTGAACATGAACGTGCTGGATGCCAACCGCACGCCGCGCGTGATGGGCCTGCGCGAGGTGCTGCGCGCCTGGCTGGACCACCGCCATGTGGTGCTGGAACGGCGCAGTCGGCACCGGCTGGCCGCCATCGCGCGGCGGCTCGAGATTCTCGAAGGCTATCTGATTGTCTATCTCAACCTCGACGAGGTGATCCGCATCATCCGCGAGGAGGATGAGCCCAAGCCCAGGCTGATGGCCCGCTTTGGGCTGACGGATATGCAGGCGGAAGCGGTGCTGAACATGCGCCTGCGGTCCTTGCGCAAGCTCGAGGAAATGGAAATCCGCCGCGAGCACGACAAGCTCTCGAAGGAACAGAAGGGGCTGAACACGCTGCTGGCCAGCGACAAGAAGCGCTGGGAAGCCATCGCCAAGGAGATCGAGGACACGCGCCGCGCCTTCGGCGATGGCCCGCTGGGCAAGCGGCGCACGCTGATCAATGGTGTCGCGGCCGCCGTGACGGTGGATGAAACCGCCTTCGTGGAGCGCGAGGCGATCACCATCATCCTCTCCGAAAAGGGCTGGCTGCGCGCGCAGAAGGGCCACCTGCCGGCGGATGCGGAACTGCGCTTCAAGGAGGGCGACGCTCTCGCCTTCGCGCTGCCCGCCGAGACGACGGATCGTGTGGTGGTCTTCGGCGCCATGGGCCGCGCCTTCACGCTGAAGGCGGATGCCATCCCGCGCGGCCGCGGCGATGGCCAACCGCTGCGCCTGATGGTGGACATGGCCAATGAGGACACGCCCATCGCGCTGTTCAAACCGGAGGCACGCATGCTGGTCGCGGCCAATGACGGCAAGGGTTTCGTGGTGGAGGCCGAGGATCTGCTGGCCGAAAAACGCACCGGCCGGCAGGTCATGAACCTGGAAGGCGCGGCCCGCGCCGTGCTCTGCGCACCGGCCGCCGGCGACAGCATCGCCGTGGTGGGCGACAACCGCAAACTGCTGGTCTTCCCGCTGGACCAGATCCCGGTGATGGGGCGTGGCCGCGGCGTGCAGCTGCAATCCTACAAGGATGGCGGCCTGCGTGATGCGCTGGTCTTCGAAGCCGCCGCCGGCCTGTCCTGGCAACAGGGTGACCGCACCCGCACCGAGACCGACATCACCACCTGGCGCGGCAATCGCGCGGGCGCCGGCAAGCCTGTGCCGCATGGCTTCCCGCGGACGGGGCGGTTCTCATGATGCGCGCTCTGTTGATCCTGCTGGCGCTGGCAGCGCCGGCCTCCGCCCAGCGCGCCAGTTTCGACGGCGACTGGTCGGGCTTTCGCTACCATGAATGCCGCACCGGCGGGCGCGTCGGTCAGGAGCGCGTGACGATGCAGGTCGCGCGCGGTGAGGTGCGTGTGCCGGCGCTGGCGGGCGATGCCGAACTCAGCGGCCAGGTCGCCGCCGATGGCGCGGTGACGCTGCCGGGCTTCGGGTTGTTCGGACCCGCCACGGGGCGCTTCGCGAACAACCGCTTCACCGCGGAACACCGCAACCGCAGCGGCACCTGCACCATGCGCTACGAGCTGGAACGCGTGGTCAACCAGCGGCGGCGATGAAGGCCCGGGCGATCTGATCGCGGCGCGCAATCCACGCCCGGTCGCCCAGTCCCGCCAGCATCGCCATCACCCGCTCGAAGGCCGGAAAGCGACCTGGGCGGCCGCTGATCCGCAAATGGTAGCCGATGTTCAGCACCCGCGCATGGCCGCGCGCGGCCTCGGCGGCCAGCGTCTCGATCGCGTCGCGCACATATTCCACCATTTCGCCCGCGCGCACGAAGCCGTTCGGGTGGAAGAACTTGCTGTCGTTGGAATCCAGCGCATAGGGCAGCACCAGCAAGGCGCCGTCGCGATAGGGCAGGTCATCATCGAAGGCGTTGGAGGTGTAGAGAAAGCCACGCTCCGCCAGCAGCGCGCGCGTCCAGGCGCTCTCGCTGCCCCGGCAGAAGAAGCCGCGCGGCGTGACGCCGCAGGCGGCGCGGATCACGTCGATGCAGCGGTCCAGGTCACGCGCCTCATCCTCGCGCGCGGCATAGTCGGAATGCGGCCGCCACAGCCAGCCATGCACCGCCGCCTCATGCCCCCGATCGGTCACCGCGCGCGCCAGCGCCGGCGCGCGTTCCACGGCGCGGCCGCACATCAGGAAGGTGCTGGGGATGTGGTGGCGCTCCAGGCTGTCCAGCATGCGCCACAGCCCGGCGCGCGGGCCATACGCGAAAATCTGTTCCTGCCCCGTGTCACGCGTGCCGGGCGCGACCACGCTCAGGAATTCGCCCACGCGCTCCGAGACCGGATCTCCATCGCCGACCTGCTGTTCGGCGCCTTCCTCGAAATTCACGTTCACCGAAATCGCCAGCTTCGCCCCATTGGGCCAGGTGATGTCGGGCCATTGGCCGCCATATCCGATCAGGTCGCGTGTCATGCGCCATGTATCGCGCGCCGCGCCCGCGCGCGGTAGCCTGCCGGCCATGGATATTGCCGCCCTGTTCGACCGCCTGCGCGCCGCCAGCCTCGACCCGCCAGGCGTGACGCGCGCCAGCTACGGCCCCGCCGAACAGGCCGCGCATGACATCATGGCGAAGGCCGCGCGTGACATCGGCATGCAGGTTTCGGTCGATGCCATCGGCACGCTGCGCATGCTGCTGCCGGGCACGGATGCCGCGCTGCCGCCGGTCTGCATCGGCTCGCACCTGGACGCTGTGCCGCATGGTGGCAACTACGATGGTGCGGCGGGCGTTGTGCTGGGTGTGGCAGCCGCCGCTGCGCTCAGCGATGCACCACGCCGGCGCGGCCTGCTGGTGCTCGGTATCCGTGCGGAGGAGATGTGCTGGTTCCCGCGCAACTATCTCGGCAGCCAGGCGCTGTTCGGCCTGCTGTCGCCGGATGCGCCCGATACACTGACGCGCGCCGATACCGGCCGCAGCCTGGCCGCGCATATGGCCGAGCTGGGCTTCGACGCAGCGCCCATCCGCGCCCGCCAGGCACTGCTGACCCCCAGCGAGATCCACTGCTTCATCGAACCCCATATTGAACAGGGACCGGTGCTGGTCGCCGAAAACCTGCCGGTCGCGATGGTCACCGGCATTCGCGGCAGCCGGCGTTATCCACGCGCGAGCGCCACCGGCCGGCACGCCCATGCCGGCGCCGTCCCGCGTGCCTATCGGGCCGATGCGGCGATGGCCGGCATCGCGCTGATCGCAGCACTGGAGGCCCGCTGGCACGCATTGGAAGGGCAAGGCGCGGACCTGGTCTGCACCGTGGGCATTCTCTCGACCGACCCCGCACACCATGCGGCCACGAAGATTCCAGGCGCGTTGCGCTTCAGCCTCGATATCCGTTCGGAAGACGCTGCATTGCTCGACGAAATGGACGCCTGGTTGCACGCCGAAGCCGCGCGCATCGGCGCCGCGCGCGGCGTCATGATCGATCTCGGCCCGGGGAGCCATGCAGCACCCGCGCGCATGGACCCAGCGCTGGTCGCGGCGCTGGAGGATGCCGCCCGCGCCACCGCCACGCCGCACCGGCAGATGGCCAGCGGCGCCGGGCATGACTGCGCCACCTTCGCCCAGATGGGCGTGCCGAGTGCCATGCTGTTCCTGCGCAACGATCATGGCAGCCACAACCCCGACGAAGCACTGGACATGGCCGATGCCGAGGCCGGCCTTCGTGTCCTGGTCCACGCGCTACGCGGCCTGCTGGCCTGATGTCGCGCATGCGTGTATGTCGCTGCCGGGAAACGCCTGTCGTCTTGGAGGACAGGTACCATGCAAAACATTCGTCGCCGCGCGCTGCTCGGCACGCTGCTGGCCGCGCCCGCGCTGGCGCAGCCCAATTGGCCCGTGCGGCCCATCCGCGCCATCATTTCCTTCCCGCCAGGCGGCGCGATCGACACGGTGATGCGCCTGATCGGCCCGGCCATGGCCGAGGCGCTGGGCCAGCCCGTGGTGCTGGAAAACCGCCCTGGTGCGGCGGGCAGCATCGCAGCCGGCGCGGTCGCCGCTGCGCCAGCGGATGGCTACACATGGCTCTGCGACAGTTCCTCGCACGCCACCGCGCCGCATCTGATCCGCAACCTGTCGTTTCGGTATGAGACGGCTTTCGCCGCCATCAGCCATCTGACGACGGTGCCGATGCTGCTGGTGGCGCATCCATCGGTGCCGGCCGGCAATGTCGCGGAATTCCTGGCTCTGGCGCGGGCGCGGGCGGCGGCGGGGCGCGAGATGACCTATGCCTCCGGCGGCAATGGCTCCTCGCCGCATTACGCGGCGGAATTGTTCCGGCAGATATCGGGCATTGGCATCACGCATGTGCCCTTCCGCGGCGGTGGGCCGGCGGTGCAGGCGCTGCTGGCGGGGACAGTGGATTTCCATATCGGCACGGCCGGCTCCTCGGCGGCGCTGGTGCAGGAGGGGCGGCTCAAGGCCTTCGCGGTGACGACGCGCGAGCGTCTGCCGCAATTCCCCGCATTGCCCACGCTGCGCGAAGCGGGGCTGGCGGAGTACGAATGGCTGGAATGGGGCGCGATGCTCGCCCCTGCCGGCACACCCGCGGCCATCCTGGCGCGCGTGCAATCGGCCGCGCGCGACGCGCTGCTGCTGCCTGCGACGCGCGAGCGGCTGGAGCGGCTGGGCATTGCACCGGTCGGCGCCACGGCCGAGGCCACGGCGCGCTTCCTCGACGAACAGCGTGCGCTGGCCGGGCGCGTGACACAGGCCGCCAGCATCACGCTGGATTGAGGCGCTGGCGGGTGCCGCGCGCGATGTCGAGGAGAGCTGCGCGGCGGTCCTGATCGTCACGCATGCCAGGCTTCGACACCGCAGCCGCGGAACACGCCGAGCGGCCCCGCCGCCCGATGATCTACCTGCCCTTGAAGTTTGGCGGCCGCTTTTCGCGGAAGGCCGCCACACCCTCATGCCGGTCCTCGGAGCCGCGCACCGCCGCGATCCGTGCGGCCTGGATCGCCATACGCTCCGAAGGCCCGCGCGGCAGCACTTCGTCGATCACCATGCGCTTCAACTCCGCCATCACCAGGGGCGCGAAGCCAGCCAATTCCTGGCCCCAGGCGATGGCGCGCTGCAGCGCCTCGCCCTCCGCTACCACCTCATTCACCAGACCCGCGGACAGCGCGCGCTGCGCATCCAGCACCTTGCAGGCCAACATCAATTCCATCGCGATCTTGTGCGGGATGCGCGCGGCCAGTGACGCGATCATGCCGCCCGTCAGCCCCACCTTGGCCTCCGGATAGCTGAACTTCGCGCCCGCACCGGCCACCGCCAGGTCGCACATGGCCGCTATCACCAGCCCGCCGCCGACGCACCAGCCCTCGAAGGCGCCGATCACCGGCTTCAGCGTGGAATAGCCAACGCCCGGCACCACGCGCCACAGCTCCGGCGGGTCGGTCATGTCGGCGCCGAAGGTGAAGGCGCGGGTGCCGGTCGCACCCAGCACCAGCACGCGTTGGTCGGAGGCATCGAAGCCGGCCAGGATGCGCTGCAATTCCTCGGCCTGCGGCTTGGTGATGGCGTGGCCCTTCTCGGGCCGGTTCAGCAGCACCGCGCGCACCGGGCCTTCATCGCGGATGATGATCTCGCTCATACCGGGCGGTCTCCCTTGGTGACGGTGAGTGTGCGGTTGTCGACGCCGGGCAGCATCTTCGCCGGGTCGCGCGTGACGATGACGTCGAGCACGGTGGGGCTGGAGGTATTCTCCAGCGCCTCGCGGATCGCGCCGGCCAGCCGCGCGGGCTGTTCGACGCGGATGCCGTGGCAGCCGAAGGCGCGCGCGGCGGCCGCGTAGTCGGTCTCGGAGAGTTCCGAGGACTGGTAGGCGCCCTGCCCATACACAGCGTGCTGCAACGCTTTCACATAGCCCGAGGCTGCATTGTTGAAGACGCAGAGCACGATGGGCGCGCCGGTGCGCCGCGCGGTTTCGATCTCGCCGATGGTCATGTTGAAGCCGCCATCGCCGGTCAGCCCCACCACGCGCCTGCCCGGTGCGGCCAGCTGCGCGCCCAGCGCGCCAGGCGCGCCATAGCCGATGGAAGCGAAGCCGCGATCGGCGATGAAATGCCGCCCCGCCCGCTTGGTGTCGAAGAGCAGCCCGCCCCAATGGCCCGCGAAGCCACCATCGGCGACCAGGATGTCGGTCTCGCCCATCGCCATGTTCAACTCATTCAGCAGGCGGCCGACATTGATCGGCGTCTCGTCCGACTCCAGACGGTCCGCGGCTCCGACGCGCCAGGCGGCCATGCGCGGCGCGACGGAGGCTGCGAATTCCGCGCGGCCGGAGGGCAGGCTGCGCGAGGCGGCGGCCAGCAAATCCTCCAGCGCAAGGCGCGCATCGGCGGCGATGCCGATGGTCGCGCGCGTGGTGCGCCCGATTTCCTCGGGCACCACTTCGATGTGGATCAGCGGTGTTCCGGCCGGCATCAGCTGGAAGCGCTTGGTGGCGATTTCGCCGAGCTTGCAGCCGATCACGATCAGCAGGTCGCTCTCGGCGATCAGCTCATTGGCGATGCGCGAATAGCGGCCGAACAGCCCCGCGGACAAAGGATGGCTGCACGCGATGGCGCCCTTGCCGCTGATCGAATGCGCGACCGGAATCTTCTGCGCCTCGGCGAAGAGCGTCAGCGCATCCCAGGCTTCCGACAGATGAATGCCGCCGCCCACCAGCAGCACCGGCCGCGCCGCGCGCGCCAGCAACGCCGCCGCGCGTTCCACATCCCGCGCATCCGGCCGCGCACGGCGCGAGGGTGCGCGCAAGGTTGCCGGATCGGCCGCGAAATCGCCGGCGGCGAAGGCGTATTCGCCATGCGCCACATCCTCCGGCACATCCAGGACGACGGGCCCGGGCCGGCCGCTGGTCGCGACCGCATAGGCGCGCCGCACCAGTTCGGGGATGCGCTTGGTGTGCTCGACGCGGATGAGTTCCTTGCAGGCCGGGCGCAGAATTTCGACCTGCCGGCTCTCCTGCGTCATGTTCTTCCAGGAATGGTCCCGGTTGCTGTCGCCGGCGACGGCCACCAGTGGCACGCCGGCATTGAGGCTCTCGACCAGACCGGTGACGAGGTTGGTCGCACCCGGCCCGAGCGTGCCGTCGCACAGGCCAGGGCGGTTGGTCACCCGCGCCCAGGCGTCGGCGGCAAAGGCGCCGCAGCGTTCATCATTGATCAGGTGGTGCGGCAGGCCGAGCACGCGGCTTGCCTCATAGAAGGGCAGCAGCTGAAAGCCGCCCATGCCGAACATCGGGCCGCAATCATGCGCGAGCAGGCTGCGCGCCAGCGCCTCGCCGCCGGTCATGGTGGTAGGTTCGCTCATTCTCTTGCCTCGCTCATCAGGGCCACGAATTGCTGTGCGGTATCGCCGACACGCGCGCCCAGCCGGCGCGCGGTGGCGTTCAATGCAGAGACCACGCCTGTCCGCCAGGCGGACATCCCATCGCCGATCTCGGCGGTCCAGGCGGAGACGGTGCCAGCGGCGATGCCGCGCGCATCGAGCGCGGGCAGCCGGGTGTAGCCGGCGCCATCGATGCCGCCATCGGCGTCATTGTACAGGGCTGCGAAGACATCGAACTTGGCCGCCGTTTCTGGTCGCCCGCCGAGCAGGCCGCCATGGCTGCCCATGATGGCGATGGCGCCGATATCCGCCGGCGTCAGCAGCGATGCACTGTCCAGCGCGACGGCGCGGGGGAAGGGCAGGTCGTGGCGGCTTTCAATGGCCTCGGGTGGGGGCGTTGTGCGCAAGGGCGCCGCGGCCAGCAGCGCCAGCGCCTCGGCCACGGTCTGGCCTTCGGCCACGCCCAATGCCCGCGCCGCCGCATTGGCATGCGCGATCACCCCGCGCGTGGCCAGATCCGCGCCATCGCCGATGCGCGCGCTGCGATGCGACGCGGCCGCCGCCGGCATGCCGATGCGGTCCAGGAAGGCCAGGCCCGCGATGCCCGCCTGGCGAACACCCACGCCCGCATCGTTCAGCACCACCGCGGCGACGCCGGCCTTCGCACAGAGATAGGCCGCATAGACCCCGCCATGCGAACCGCCACAGACCACGGCGCCGGCGGCATCCGGCCCGAAGCGGGTCACACTGTCGATGATGATGGCGGCCATGCGTTTCCTCTTGCCCCCATGGAAGGGGCGCGCGGGCGCGATGGCAAGCGTCGCGCATGACGTGTCTGCAATGCGCGGCCTGCGGCTTCATGTGTGAGGGGTGCCCATGCGGCGCCCGAGGGAGAATTCAGGATGCAATGCGCGACGCTTGGAAGGCGATCGGCCTTCGTGGCGGCGGCCGGGCCGGGTGGCGGGGGTGATCGCGGATCGTCGGCGGTTTGTGCAACCCGGGCGCTGCGCGGCCTTGGCCCCGTTGGAATGTGTCGCAGCGCTGCACGAACCGCCGCCCCAGCGGCCACAACCTGACCACCCTGGCCCCCGCCGCGAATATGTCGCAAGCGTGCACGAAGTGCGGTGGGTCCAATAACCCCCTGTTTACCCCACCCAGCGCATTCTTGCCGCGTGACCCAGGCCGCAACCCCGCTCGCGCCGCAATTGACGGCGCTGCGCTGCGCCTTCCTGATCGCGGCGCATCACGGCGTGCACCTCGCACCCGATGGCCTGCCCAAGATCGTCGAAGGCGACATGACCGCTTCGCTGCGTGCCGCGCTGGAAGCGGCTGGCATGCGCACGCGCATCATGGCGCGCTGCACCTGGCGCAAGGCGGCCTCGCTCGGTCAGGCCTACCCGGCGCTGGCACTCATGAAGGATGGGCGCTGGCTGGTCCTGGTCCAGGCTGCCCCCGCCACCGATGATGGCGCCGCCGCTGTCCTGGACCCCCGGCACGAACATGACGGCGTGCACCTCATCCCCTGCGCGCGCTTCATGGAGGAATGGTCCGGCACCCTGCTGCTGACCCGCCGCGCACCCCGCCTGACGGAGGAAAACCAACCCTTCGGCCTGCGCTGGTTCATCCCCGAATTGCTGCGCCACCGCGCGCTCTTCTACGGCGTCGCGGCCGCGGCGGTGGTTGCGAACCTGATCGGCTTCGCCATCCCCATGTTGCTGCAGGTCCTGATCGACCGCGTCATCACGCATGAGGCCTGGAACACCCTTTATGTTGTGGTGGCCATATTCATCCTGCTGGCGGTGTTCGACGCCGGCTTCGGCTATGTCCGACAACGGCTGATGCTGCTGGCCGGCGGCAAGGTGGATGCCAGGCTCGGCTCGCGCGCCTTCGGCCACCTGCTCTCACTGCCGCTGAACGTGTTCGAGACCACCGCCGCGGGCGTGCTGGCGCGGCACATGCAGCAGACCGAAAAGCTGCGCCAATTCCTGACCGGAAGGCTGTTCCAGGTGTTGCTGGACGCCGCCCTTCTGCCGATCCTGATCGTGCTGCTGCTGATCTACTCCCCGGTGCTGACTGCAGTGGTCCTGGGCTTCGCCGCCGCCATCGCGTTGTGCATCGCAGGCCTTGTGCCGCTCTTCCGTCGCCGCTTGAACGCCCTCTATGCCGCCGAGGCCGAGCGCCAGGCCCAACTCGTCGAAACGCTGCACAATATGCGCGCGGTGAAGGCTCTCGTTCTGGAACCCTCGCGCCAACGCGCCTGGGATTCATCGCTGACCACATCCGTGCGCCGCCAGCTGGAAGTGGGCGGCGTCGGCGCCTTCGCCAGCGCGACCACGGGCCTTTTGGAAAAACTGATGCAGGTGGCCGTCATCGCGGTCGGCGCGATGCTGGTGTTTGGCGGCCAACTGAGCCTGGGTGCGCTGGTCGCCTTCACCATGCTCTCCACGCGTGTCTCCGGCCCGCTGGTGCAGATCGTCGCATTGATCGGCGAATACCAGGAAGCCGCACTCTCCGTGCGCATGCTGGCCCATGTGATGGATCGTGCCCCCGAACGCGCGGGCCAGGCGCGGCCCGCGCGCCCCGCATTGTCCGGCGCGATGGAATTCCAGGGCGTGGGCTTCACCTATCCCGGCGCGCTGGTGCCGGCGCTGGATCGGGTGTCGTTCCAGGTGCAGCCAGGTCAGGTCATCGGGGTGGTCGGCCGCTCCGGCTCCGGCAAGACAACACTGACGCGCCTGCTGCAAGGCATCGAGGCTCCGCAAGCGGGACTGATCCTGCTGGACGGGATGGACATCAGGCACATCGACCTTGCGCATCTTCGGCGCAGCATCGGCGTGGTGCTGCAGGAGAACCTGCTGTTCCGCGGCAGCATCCGCGACAACATCGCCGCCGCCCGGCCGGAGGCGAGCCTGGAGGAGGTCGTCGCCGCCGCGCGCCTTGCGGGCGCTGAGGAGTTCATCCGCCGCCTGCCGCTGTCCTATGAGACGGCGGTGGAGGAGGGGGGCGCCAATCTCTCCGGCGGGCAGCGCCAGCGCATCGCCATCGCGCGCGCGCTGCTGACCGCGCCCCGGCTGCTCGTGTTCGATGAGGCGACCAGCGCGCTCGACCCTGAGAGCGAGGCGCTGGTCAACCGCAACCTCGCCGATATGGCGCATGGGCGCACGCTGATCATCGTGTCGCACCGGCTGTCCTCGCTGGTGCGCTCGGATGCGATCCTGGTTTTGGAACAAGGCCGCGTGGCCGATTTCGCACCGCATGAAGTGCTGCTGCAACGCTGCGAGATCTATCGCGGCCTGTGGCACCAACAGACGGAACACATGGCATGATGCGCAGCCGGCCGGCCATCGCGCGCGAGGCTATCGCCTTCCAGGATGACGTGGATGCACTGGTGGCCGAACCCGCGCCGCTGCTCTTGCGCTGCTGGCCTGCCTTGGCGGCGCTGATGCTCTTGTCGCTGCTGCTGGTGGCGGGGTTTTCGCGCATCGATGTCGTGGTGACGGCGCAGGGCCGCCTGGTGCCCGATGCACCGCCGGTGGTCATGCAGCCGATCGAGCGCGCGGTGCTGCGCGAATTGCTGGTCCGCCCCGGAGAGGCGGTGCGCGAGGGGCAGGTGCTGGCCTTGCTGGACGCCACCTTCACCGAGGCCGACCGAGATGCCCTGGCCGCGCAACAGCGTGCGCTCTCAGCGCAGCGCGCTCGGTTGGAGGATGAGCTGGAAGGCCGCGGTCCGGCTGCCGCGCGCGATGCCGAGGCGGCGCTGCAGTCGCGGCTGCAGGGCGAGCGCGATGGCGTGCTCGCAGCGCGCCGTGCGGCACTGGATGAGGAATTGCGCGGCCTGGATTCCGCCTTGCGCATGGAGCGCGAGGCCGTTGCTGGCATCGACGAGCAATTGGCCATTGCGCGCGAGGTGGAGGCGATGCGGGCACGCCTGGCGGAAGGCCAGGTCGGCTCGCGGCTGAACCTGCTGGCGGCGCGCGCCGCGCGGCTGGAGGCTGAGCAGGCACAACGCAGTGCCGCCGCGCGCATCGCCGATCTGCAACACCGCCAGATCGCGCGCCGCGCCGAGTTGGCAAGCTTCCTGCAAGATTGGCGGCGGCAATTATTCGAGGAACTGGCCCGCGTGCGGACCGAGCTTGCGCGTGTCGAAGAACAGCTCGCCAAGGCCATGCGAATGGATGCTTTGACCACACTGCGCGCCCCGCGCGATGGCGTCGTGCTGGAGGTGGCGCGGCGCGCGCCTGGTTCGGTTGTCCGCGAGGGGGATGCGGTGGTGGTGCTGGTGCCCTCCGATGTGCCGCTGATCGCTGAGATCGGGCTGCGCTCTTCCGATATCGGGCGGTTGCAGCCGGGGGATCAGGCTGTGCTGAAGATCGATGCCTTCCCTTGGCGCCGCCATGGTGCGCTTGAGGGACGGCTGCGCAGCGTGAGCCGGGAGTCGCAGTCGGCACCGGGTGTTGCTGCACAGCATCGTGCGCATCTCGAGGTGCAGGGCGGCGCCATGCGCGGCCTGGTCGATGGAGGGGCACCGACGGCCGGCATGACGCTGGTGGCTGAAATCAAGGTCGGCTCACGCAGCGTGCTGGAATTCTTCCTGGAGCCGCTGATCCGCGGGCTTGTGGAGAGCCTTCGCGAGCCCTGACGGCATTCAGGGCTGCAGGCGGATCCGGCGATAGGCGTCCTCCAGGCGGCGAGTGAAGCCCGCACTGTCGCCCAGGCTGCGCATCCAGGGCGCCTCGCCGCAGCGCATGCGCAGCGCCTCGTGCCAGGCGGGATTGGCCGCGATCGCGATGGCGCGGTCCGTGTAGTCCGCCATGTCGCGTGCGATGCAGTCGGGCATCTGCATGGCGCTCAGCAGGCTTGTGGCCATGCGCGCGGCGAAGGCCCGGCCGGCCAGCGTCAGCAATGGCAGGCCCATGCGCAGCGCGTCGGATGCGATGGTGCCGGCATTATAGGGCGACGTGTCGAGGAACAGGTCGGCCAGGGCCATGCGTGCGCGGTAACGCGCGGGATCGACGCGCTGGGCGAAGATCAGGCGTTCCGGCGCCAGGCCCCGTGCGGCCCAGCGGCCCGAGAGCATTGCGCGGCTCGCCGGCCCGTCATCGATCAGCCAGAGCACCGCGCGCGGCGATTGCGCCATGATGTCGAGCCAGGCGGAGAACATGCTCTCCGTGATCTTGTAGTGATGCGAGAAGCAGCAGAAGACGAAGGCATCCTCCGGCAGGCCCTCGGCCGCGCGGGAGACCGCGGGCAATACGGGTGCGCGGCTGTCATTGGCCTGGTAGCAGCCCTCGATATGCAGCGGCCGCGGCAAGTAGTGCGGCGCTTCTTCGGGCGGAATGGCGATGGCATCGCTGATCAGCCAATCCAGTTCGGGCAGCGGCACCGGGCCAATATAGCCGAGATAGGTCGCCTGCACCGGCGCGGGCTTCCAACGCAGCGCGCCGAGGCGTGAGCCGCGGGTCAGGCCATTCAGCTCGACCAGGATGTCGATCTCATCGGCGCGGATCCGGCGCGCCACGGCTTCGTCATCGAGATGGCGGACGGGTACATGGTGGTCGAGCGCTGCGAGGACGCGGCTGCGCACATCGCTGCCGTCATCGGGGGATGCGCAATAGCCGAACACTTCGAAGCTCGTGCGGTCATGCCGCTCGAGCAGTTCGGCGATCAGGAAGCTCATCGCATGGCGGCAGAAATCGGATGAGAGATAGCCGATCCTGATGCGCGGATGCGCGTAGCCTTGAGCCGGCGCCAGGCGTTGATGCACCGGCGGCAGCTTGCGGGCGATCCAGGCGGCCGCCACCTCGCGCTGGTGCGCAGGGTCATCGAACAGCGCGAGCGCCGCGAGCGGGCCGGTGTGAAGCGCCATCTGCGCTTCGCTCAACCCGGGCAGCATGGAGCGCAGGATGGGCCAATCGGTCATGCGCTGGCGGATATGCGTCCAGTGCTGGAGCACATCTGGCTGGTCAGGTGTGATGAGCAGGGAGGCCCGCAGCTCTGCCTCGGCCTCGGGCAGTTGGCCCTGGTCTTCGAGGCTGCGGCCCAGATGGTTGTGCAGGACACGACGGGTATCGGCCGCAGGCAGGGCCTGGCGCCAGCATGCCTGGGCGCCGGCGCGATCGCCGCTGGCTTCCAGAGCGAGGCCCAGATTGACGCGCGCCGCGTGCAGGTCGGGCTTGAGCGCGAGCGCATTGCCATAGGCGGTCGCGGCTTCGCCAGGCTGGCCGTGCCGCAGCAGCTCCACGCCGAGATTGAACCAGACACCGAAGGCTTCAGGCTGCTGTCCGTACAGCGCCAGCCAGGCACGGAGCAATTGCGCGGGTGATTGCACATGGCCCGCCGCGTCTTCGCTCAGTTGCAGAAGCTGACCCAGGTTGAGGCGCAGCAGTGCCCGCGCGAAGCGCTCGTGATGCGCGGCAGCGATGCTGGCCAGGGGTTCGGGCGACTGCATGCAGGCTTGCAGCCATGCGGCGTCGGCCTGCCATTCGGGCGGGGTGATTGCGTTCATGCTGTCGCATCCTGCGGCTTGCGCGGCAAGTTTCGCCTCGGATGGTTAACAGACGGTCAACAGCGGTGCGAGTTTTCCTGCGACGGTTTACCGGCAGGCAATCATTCGTCGGCAGATTGCGGATATCTGGGCCTTCGGGCTCGTCGTCATTGCGCGCCCCGCGCGCCGGCAGGAGCTTCGCATGTCTGTCATTCCCAGCCTGACCACCGCGCAGATTCAGGAACTGACCACGGCGACCATTGCCGCCCTGACCACAGCCGATATCCGCAGCTTCACAACGGCGCAGATCATAGCGCTGACCACCGACCAAATCCGCGCGCTCGGCACGGTGCAGCTCGCGTCGCTGACCTCCACGCAGATTGCTGCGATCGAGACGGCAGATCTTGCGGCGCTGGGTTCTGGCCAGCTGCCTGGGCTGGGTTCTGCGCAGATGGCGGCGCTGACGACGGGGCAGGTCTCGTCGTTGACGACGGCGCAGCTGGCGGGGCTGGGTTCTGCGCAGATGGCGGGGCTTGGCTCGGCGCAGATCGGCGCGCTGACGACGGAGCAGGTGTCTGGCCTGGGCTCCGGGCAGCTTGTGGGGCTGAGCTCTGCGCAGGTCTCTGCACTGGGTTCGGCGCAGCTGGCGGCGTTAGCCTCCGGCCAGCTGGGCGCGCTGGGTACGGCTGCGCTGCGCGGGTTGGACAGCGCGGATATCGCTGGGCTGACGACGGCACAGGTCGCGGGGCTGACGACGGGGCAACTGGCCTCTCTGACCTCGGCCCAGGTGGTGGCGATCGAGACGGCGGATCTGGCGGCGCTGACGACGGTTCAGCTGAGTGGGCTGGGTTCCGCACAGATGGCGGCGTTGACGACGGGGCAGGTGTCCTCGCTGACAACGGGCCAGGTGGCGGGTCTGGGCACGGTGCAGATGGCGGGCCTGGGCTCCGCGCAGGTGATGGCGCTGGACACGGCGCAGCTGGAGGCGCTGGGTTCTGCGCAGCTTGGCGCGATCGGGACGGCGGCGCTGCGAGGGCTGGAGACGGCGGATCTGGCTGGCCTGGGCACATCGGTGCTGCGTGGCCTGAGCTCTGCGCAGATGGCGGCGCTGACGACGGCGCAGATCGTCGCGCTGACGACGGGGCAGATGGCGTCGCTCGGAACGGGTCAGCTGGCGGGTCTGGGCTCGGCGCAGATCGCGGCGCTGGAGACGGCGGATCTGGTGGCGCTGGGGACGGCGCAGCTGCGTGGGCTGGGTTCCGCGCAGATGGCGGCGCTGACC
>JAIXVH010000047.1 GCA_027483125.1 Acetobacteraceae bacterium
AGCAGCAGCCTGGCTGCAAGACCGGCCCGAGGGGAGACCGAACGGGCGGTGCTGTTAAGATCGCGCATGGTTTTATGTCTCTCTCTCGGTCAATCTGTTGGTTCGATGAGCTTCCGGATCATTTTCACGACAACGTGTCCGGATTAACGATTTATTGAATTAGATACAGGTTGACGAATTCGATCAACCACCACAGCGCGGCGATCGAGCAATCCGTCGATATAAAGAATGTCAGCCTCGGCGAAGTCGCCGGCCAGGCGCTTCAGCATCATGAGGTTCAGCAGGTAGTTGTAGCGCGCGCCGAGAAGGTTGCGCTGCGCCTGGGCCAGGTCGCGTTCGCTGTCCAGCACCTCGCGGATGCGCAGCAGGCCGGCGGTAAAGCGCTGCCGCTTGCCCAGCGTGACGCGCTGCTGCGCGGTCAGCGCCGCGACCAGGCTCGCCTCGCGCCGCGCATTGGAGATGACCTCCTCGAAGGCCACGCGCACGCGTTCCTCCACATCCAGCCGCGCATCGGCGGCGCGGTGGCGCGCGGCGACGGAACGGCTGTTGGCCGCGAAATACGGCGTGCCCGCGCCATCGGGGTTGAACAGCGGGATGGTCATGCGGAACAGCAACACGCGATCGGCAATGTCCGAGCCGCCGCCATAGACTGTCAGCCCCGCCTGATTGCGGTTCTGCGTGAAGCGCAGATCGAAGCGCGGCAGCAGGGCGGCGGCCTGCTGTTGCGCCAGTGCCCGGGCCTCGACCATGGCCGCGTCCAGCGCGCGCACATCGGGGTTGCCGCGGTGCGCCATTTCCACCCAGGGCTGCGGCTCGGCCGGCTGCGGCGCCACCATGGGGATGCGCCCGGCCAGCGGCGCCAGCGGCCCCACGCGAATGCCGGCGCGGCGTTCGAGCGAGGCGAAATTCGCGTTCAGCGTCGATTCGGCGGCGATACGCACCGCCTCCGCCTGGCCGAGCCGCGCCTCCACCTCATCGGCATCGGTGGGTGCCGAGAGGCCGAGCCGCGCGCGGCTGCGCAGCTCTGCCAATTGGCGGCGCAGCACATCCTCCTCCGCGCGCGCCACCAGCAGCCCGTCATGCGAGGCGAGCACCGTCAGATAGCCCTGCACCAGTTCGAACAGCACGCGCTGGCGCACGCCGGTCAGTTCCTCGCGCGTGCGGCGCAGCGCCGCATAGGAGCCACGCAGCTGCGCGAACAGCCGCGGATCGAACAGCGGCTGCATCACCTCGAGGGTATAGGCGCGGTTGGAGAAGCCGCGATCACCGCGCTGGTAGAGGAAATTGTCCGAGCGGATGACGTTCAGCCGCTCGCCGCTGCGATCAAACACCAGGTTGGCGCGCGGCGCGAAACCCAGATAGGCGTCGCGCAGGCTGTGGCTGGCCGCGCTGCGCGTCGCCTCGGCCTGCAGGATCGCGGGGTGCAAGGCCGTGGCGCGGTCAGCCAGTTCGGCGATGCCGATCACCTGCTGCGCCTGCGCGCCGCCAACGAGCATCACGACCAGGGCGAGTGCGCGCGCGATCATGGCGCCAGCTCCAGATTCACCTGGCACTTCAAGCCTGAGGGGATGTGGCCATCGGCATTCGGCAACACGATGCGGATGCCGAACATGTCGCTGCGCGGATCCACCCCCGGGTCCACCAGGGTCACGGCACCAGAGACGGAGGCAACCCGAGTGCCGGGGAAGGCCAGCCGCGCCGGCGTGCCCGGCCGCACCCGGCCCAGGAAGGCCGAGGGGATCGAGATCTCGACATGCAACCGCTCGACATTCTCGATCACCAGCACGGCGCGGTCGCGCGCCTGTTCGCCGGGTTGCAGCAGGCGCTCGGTGACGATGCCATCCATCGGGCTGCGGACTTCGCGGATCGCCAGTGCCGCGCGCGCCTGCGCCAGTTCGGCCCGCGCGATGACCAGTTGCTCGGCGGCCGAGGCGGCCTCCAGCGCCGCCACTTCACGCTCGGTCTGCACCTGGTCCAGATCCTGGGCGGAGATCAGACGTTCCCCTGCGAGCCCACGGTTGCGCTGCAAGGTACGGTCGGCCAGCGCCTGACGGGCCCGCCGCAGACGCAGCTGCGCATCGGCCGAGGCGCGCGCCAGCGACAGCGCAACCTGCGCCTGTTCCATCTCCGATTGCATGCGCACCACGAGGTCGCCGGCGCGCACGCGGTCGCCGCGATCGACCATGATCTCGGCGATCACGCCCATCACCGGGCTCGACAATTCGATGCGCCGCATGGGCAGCACCTGGCACGGGAAATCCGGATGGTTCTGCGCCAGGGCGGGCGCGGCCATCAGCGTCGCCAGAAGCAGCCACAACCACCTAGACATGCAACTGCCTCATGAACAACAGGCGCGCCTGGCGCCACACGGCCAGGCCCGCGGGCTCCCAGCCCAGTGAGAAACGCACATGCACCCGCCCGTTCAGGAAGGTGATCGGCAGCGGCGCGTCGGGGCGCACCTCCACCTCATAGGCCGGCTCCTCCATCCGCCAGCTGTTCGGGCTTTCGCGGGTGACGGCGAAGGGGCCGCCGCCTTCCAGCGACAGGGTGGAGCTGGGCAGCCGGTCGGTGGTTGCCGGGCTGATGCGCGCGATCTGCGCACCCAGGATCTCGGCAGGCGCGTAGGAGGGGCGCAGCGCCACCGCCCGCAGCTTGCTGCGCAGCGCATCGATATCGGCCATGGGCGCCAGCGTGCGCACCACCGCATCGGGCGCGCGGTAGATCATCGCGATCTGCTCGCCGCGTTGCAGGAAGCGGCCGGTCAGATCGGCGGTGTCGATCGTGAAGATCAAGCGGCCCGCCGCCGGGCTGACCAGGGTGAGGGATGCCTGGTCGCGCCGCGCATCGGCCAGTTCACGCTCGGCCTGGGCCAGCAGTTCGCGCGCACCCATGGCGCGCACCCGATCGGTCGCGGTTTCCTGGATGACGCGGGCGCGCAATTCGGCCTGCCGCGCCTCGAGCCGCACGACCTTGGTTTCCACGGCAGTATCGGTCAGCCGCGCGATCGGCTGGCCGGCCACGACCACCGCATCGGCCGGCACCAGAAGCTCGGCGACGGTGGCGGCCACGCGCGGGCGCAGCACGCTGTCCTCAGGCACGGCGACGAAGCCATGCACCAGGATGTTGCGCGGGATCGGCAGCAGCGCCACGCCCACGCCCAGCGCGGTCAGCCCCACCACGCCGACCACGGCGCGCGGGCGCTTCGGCCCCGGCTGCGCGAAGGCGCGCCAGGCGCCATGAATCGCGGGCCAGACATAGCCGACCAGCGCCCAGGCCGCGAGCAACAGACCCAGCGCCGGTATCATCTGCGCCACATGCAGCGCGATGATCAGCATCAGGAAGACGCGATACAGGAACGAGAGCGGGCCATAGATGACGAACCACCATTTCTCGCCCGGCGTGGCTTCCGGGGCGCGCAATTCGCGCCGGCCCATCGCGTAATAGGCCATCAGGTAGTTGATGTACTGGGTGGAGCGCGTGGCCAGGCCCGGGATCTCGATCAGGTCGCTCAGCGCGTAATAGCCATCGAAGCGCTGCAGCGGGTTGCCGTTGAACAGCAGAGTCGAGAAGCCGCTGATCATGATCACGTTGAAGCACACCGCGCGCACCGCACCCGGCTCAACCGAGGCCCAGATGATCAAGGCCAGCGCGCCCAGGAACACCTCGACCAGGATGCCGGCCATGTCCACCAGAATGCGCTGCCACTTGTTGGGCAGCGCCGAGGAGGCGGAGGCGTCCACATAGGGCACCGGCACGAAGGCCGCGAACAGCAAGCCGATCTGCCGCACCTCCACGCCCAGGAAGCGCAGCGCCAGCGCATGGCCGAATTCATGCAGCGCCTTGATGCAGGGGTAGAGCAGCCAGGCGATCAGGATGTTCTGCGCGGAGAAGATGCGGTCCGTCAGGTCGACCGTCAGCTCGTTCCAATGCATCAGCCCGTTGACGCCGCCCAGCACCAGCACCGCCAGGAAGATCGCGATGCCGACGGGCCCGAACACCCAGCGCAGCCAGGGCAGCGCGGCATCGACCATGCGCGTGGGGTCGAACAGCGGAATGCGGAAGAACAGCGGCGACTTGATCTGCTGCAGCAGGCTGCGCTGGCGTTCCTGCGCGCGGCGCGTGCTCATCGCTGCCGCATCGGGCAGGTGTTCGTGCCGCAGCAGGCCGATGCCGGCGAGCTGGCCCACGAAGGCCGCCGCCGCCCGGCGCTGATCCGCATCCGACTGCAGCATCTCGCAGATTTCAAGCAGCGTGCGCTTGCCATCCATCGCCGAGAGGATCGCCGCGCCACTGACCGAGACGCGGAAGAAGCGGTGCGCCGCGCGGTCATGGAACA
>JAIXVH010000480.1 GCA_027483125.1 Acetobacteraceae bacterium
GCGTAGCCATACATCAGCTGCGGCACCGGCACGCCCGTCACCTTGATGGACATCAGGATGGCCGGGATCAGGTAGGCGATGATCAGGATGATGTACTGCGCCACCTGGGTCCAGGTGACGGCGCGCATGCCGCCCAGCATCGAGCAGACCAGAATGCCCGCCAGGCCCACGAAGACCGCCAGGCCGAAGGACACATCGAGGAAGCGCTGGGTGATGATGCCCACGCCCACGATCTGCGCCACGACATAGACGAAGGAGGCGGTGATCAGCACCGTCACGCCGATCGCGCGCGCGACATTGCCGCCGAACCGCGCGCCCAGGAAGTCAGGCACGGTGTACTGGCCGAACTTGCGCAGATACGGCGCGAGCAGGATGGCCACCAGCATGTAGCCGCCCGTCCAGCCCAGGATGAAGGCGAGACCGCCATAACCCAGCGCATAGAGCGAACCGGCCATGCCGATGAAGCTGGCCGCGGACATCCAGTCCGAACCGGTCGCCATGCCGTTGTAGATGGCAGGCACCCGGCGGCCGGCCACGTAGTATTCCGCGGCCTGCGCCGTGCGGCTGATGATGCCGATATAGGCATAGACGCCGATCGTCAGGAACACGAAGAGATAGCCGATGATCCGGTCCGGAACGCCCATCTGTTCCAGGATGGCGAGGATCACGACGAAGACCGCGAAACCGCCGGTATAGGCGGTGTAGATGCGGCCCAGATTGGAAACGAAGGGATCACCCTTGTCGGAAGTGCCTGACATGGTTCAGTCCTCCTGCACGCCGAATTCCTCGTCGATCTCGTTCTGGCGCTTGGCGAACCAGAACAGGCCGACGACGAAGATGATCAGGCTGCCCTGGGCTGCCATGTAGAAGCCCAGCGGGAAGCCCAGAAACTTGATGGCATTCAGCGAGGGAGCGAACAGGTGCACCGCGAAACCCGCGAAGAACCACATCCCCAGCACGGTCCACATCAACGTGGACGTCTTCTTCCAATAGGCTCGAGCCACCTCAGGCGTCACATCAGGTGCGACGTTGTTCTGCGGCTCGCTGCCTGGTTCGGCCAGCGGCATCAGGACCTCTCCCTTCCTTGGCGATGCGGGCCTGTCCGGACGGCAGGCCGGCACCGCTTTCTTTTCAGACATGTTCGGTTAACATGTTGACGTTGAAGCCGAAAATCCTGGATTTAGTTCGCCCGGCACGAGATTGCATATTGTTCATCTGAAAACCCCGGATAGCCGGGCAAAATGGCGTGGAGTGCGGAAATTGCCTTTCATCGATTTCATTAATCGTCTCCGGGCAGGCCCCGTCGCCACCCCCGCCGCCCTGGGCGAATTCATCGCCCGCCGCGGTGCCTATGTCGCGCAGAAAACCGTGCTGGATTATTGCCGCGTGAAGTCCGGCCGGCAGGAAAAGGCGCTCTTCGCCGATGCCGATTTCCAGGTGGCATTGGCCTATTGCCGCTGGCAGACCTTCATCCCCGCCTTGGGCGATGTGACCGCGCTGGCCGAGGCCTGGCTGCGCCCGCATGCCGCAGGCCGCGAAGCCGCGCTGGCCGAGGCGCTGGCTCAGTTGCACGATGCAGCACTCGCCGCCGAGACCATCCCCGATGATTCGCGCGAGGCCGCGGAGGCCGCCCCCGACATGCTCCGCCGCCGCCTGGCCGAGGCCCAGCGCAGCCCCCCTCCCATGGCCAATCATTTGCCCCTGATGGCCGAGGCGCCGCTGCTCGCCACCATCCCCATCCATGCCGAGCAGCGGGTGGGGGAGACGGTCGCGATCAAGGGCGCGCTGCGCTTCCATATCGTCTCCACCCAGCAGGAGATGGAGCGCGGATTCGACGGGCCGAAATTGGCGCTCGCCCTGTCCATGTAACAGCCCTTGGGCTGTCCGCGAATCAATGCTGCATCTCATTGCATGCCTGCACGGCGAAGGTTCACAACCACCCCGGCCACGCATGTCCGGGGCCAGGTGAACAAGGGCACCCGTCGAGGTGCTTCGACCGTTGAGGAAGCCAATGTCTGCAACATCCATGGGTCCGGGCGCGACCGAAGAGGCACGCCCGATGACGCGCGAGGAGAAGAAGGTGATTCTCGCCTCCTCCCTCGGCACCGTTTTCGAGTGGTATGATTTCTACCTCTACGGCTCACTCGCGGTGATCATCGGCGCCAAGTTCTTCTCGATGTATGACGAGACGACGCGCAACGTCTTCGCATTGCTGGCCTTCGCTGCCGGCTTCCTGGTCCGTCCCTTCGGCGCGCTGGTCTTCGGGCGCCTCGGTGACCTGGTGGGCCGCAAATACACCTTCCTCGTCACCATCGTGATCATGGGCGCCTCCACCTTCCTGGTCGGCGTGCTGCCCACCTCGGACCAGATCGGCATCGCGGCCGCGGTCATCCTGATCGTGCTGCGCTGCCTGCAGGGCCTGGCGCTGGGCGGCGAATATGGCGGGGCTGCGACCTATGTGGCCGAACACGCGCCGCATGGCCGGCGCGGCTTCTACACCAGCTTCATCCAGATCACGGCGACCGCGGGCCTGTTCCTGTCGCTGCTGGTGATCCTGGGCGTGCGCAGCTATCTGGGCGAAGAGGCCTTCCTCGACTGGGGCTGGCGCGTTCCCTTCCTGCTGTCGATCTTCCTGCTCGCCATCTCGATCTACATCCGCATGCAGATGCAGGAGAGCCCGGCCTTCCAGAAGATGAAGGACGAGGGCAAGGTCTCGAAGGCGCCGCTGGGCGAGGCCTTCGGCCAGTGGAAGAACGCCAAGGTGGCGCTGCTGGCGCTGCTGGGCCTGGTCATGGGCCAGGCGGTGGTCTGGTACACTGGCCAGTTCTACGCGCTGTTCTTCCTGGGCTCCGTGCTGAAGGTGGATGGCTTCACCACCAACATGCTGATCGCCTGGTCGCTGGTGCTGGGTTCGGGCGGCTTCGTGCTGTTCGGCTGGCTGTCGGACAAGATCGGCCGCAAGCCGATCATCCTGGGCGGCATGCTGCTCGCGGCGGTCACCTACTTCCCGCTGTTCAGCCTGATGAGCAAGGAAGCCAACCCCGCCCTGCACCAGGCGCACAGCACCATCGAGGTGCGCGTGAATGCCGATACGACGGGCTGTTCCTTCCAGTTCAACCCGACGGGCACGGTGCGCTTCACCCAGCCTTGCGACGTGACCAAGGCCGCACTCGCCCGTGCCTCGGTGAACTACCGGGTGAACAACACGCCGGGGAACCCCGCGGTGACGGTGCAGATCGGCAATCAGCCGCTGGTCAATGCCGTGGACAACCCGAACTTCGCGCGCGAACTCCAGGCGACGCTGACCGCGGTGGGCTATCCGCTGGCGGCCAACCCGACTGTCGTGCGCATGTCCGGGCCGTTCGACATTTTCCGCGAACAGCCTGCCGTGCTGATCGGCATCCTGACCCTGCTCGTGATCTACGTGACCATGGTCTATGGCCCGATCGCGGCGGCGCTGGTGGAAATGTTCCCCACGCGCATCCGCTACACCTCGATGTCGCTGCCCTATCACATCGGCAATGGCTGGTTCGGCGGGCTGATGCCGGCCACCGCCTTTGCCATGATCGCGCAGACTGGCGATGTGTATTACGGGCTGTGGTACCCGATCGTGATCGCGGTGGCCTGCTTCGTCATCGGCCTGCTCTTCGTGCGTGAGTCGAAGGACAATGATGTGAACGCGACCGAAGTGCGCTGAACACCGCGCTTCCCAACGAACCCGCGCTGGGCGACCAGCGCGGGTTTTTTTTGTGCCGCGATCGGTGCTCCGTCAGGTGCAACGAGGATAGAATCTCAGTCATGGAAAACTCTTGACTTTGCAGGCCCGCCCAGTCGACATTTCAGGAAGCAAATATTTTAAGCTAGACATGGTGTTCATCGAAAAGTTTTTGGAGAGATGTGCATAATATGGAAAACGCGTTTGAAAAAGTAAAATTGAATGAAGTGTTTGTTCCTGGTAGTTTTCCAAAATATAATTTCGTTGATCGTCGTATTGGTAGATCAACTTTGACTTCTCGTGTGGCTGATCAGTTGGACGCTCCGGGCATGATGGTCGCACTGATCGGGCCGTCGAAATCCGGCAAGACCCAGCTTCTTCGGCGGGCGTTAGCCGAGAAAATTTACGTTAGAATTTCATGCTCCGAAATCAAAACAAGAGAAGATTTGTTAAAAAACCTGCGTTTGGGCGCCGGGTTTCCATCCGAACTCACACGCATGAAGGAGAATGTTGAAACGGGTGAATTTGTTGGTAGTGGCGGTCTGTCTTTTGGCGGCGGAATATTGAGAGCGCGAATTGAGGACAAAAAAAAGCAAGGAACGACCGCGAAAAATTCAGAAACGCGCCGTAAATCAGATTATACCTTAAGTGAAATTGCCGAAGTTTCAAAACAAGAGGGATTGATATTTTTCCTCGAC
>JAIXVH010000077.1 GCA_027483125.1 Acetobacteraceae bacterium
AGGATTTCGCCGGGAAAGGCCTCCATGGCGGAGATGTCGTATTCATCGGCGCTGTAGAAGCGGCCCATCTTCTCGGCCGCCACCCGGCGGATCAGCCGATAGGTGCCGACCACCGCCGAGGCACCCTCGCCCCGGTCATGGTCCAGCACCAGAAGGTGGTCGGCCACCGCATCGAAGGCGTCCGTTTCCAGGCCGGTGGCGAGGGCCTGCGCATCGGCCTGGGCGCCCATTTCACTGACAAAAACCTGGTAGCGCAGGCGCTGGCTGGCCTCGATCTCGTCCGGCGTGGCGGCGATTCGCACGCCAAGATTGCCGGCGCGGATTTCCTCGAAGGGCAGGTTCATTTGGATTTCTTCGCTGGCGATTCGGCGCGGCGGGCGAAAAGCTGCAGCCGCACATCGACCAGCGCAAAGCCCAGGCGCGCTGCGATGCCGGCCGCGACCTGTTCCAGCGCCTCGTCCTCGAACTCCAGGACCGAGCCGCTATCCACATCGATCAGGTGGTGGTGATGGCCACGATCGGCCGGGTCATAGCGGGAGCGGCCTTCGCCGAAATCCCGCCGGGCGACGATGCCCTTCTCCTCCAGCAGCCGCACGGTGCGGTAGACGGTGGCGATGGAGACCTTGGCATCCAGCACCACCGCGCGCCGGTAGAGTTCCTCGACATCCGGATGATCTTCGGATTCGGACAGCACGCGCGCGATCAGGCGGCGCTGGCCTGTCATTTTCAGGCCACGCTCGATGCACATTTCTTCGATGCGGGAGACCGCGCGGCCATTGGCCGGCGGTGCCGCCTCACTCGCCATGGGCACGCGCCAGGGATCCCATTGTCACGGGGCGGAACATAGTGGTTGTTCCGCCGACGTGAAAGTCACCCACGCGCCTTGGGCGGACGGCCACGCGGGCGGGTGCCCAGGCCGATTTCCTTGGCCAGGTCCGAGCGCCGCTTGGCGTAGTTCTCGGCGACCATGGGATAATCCATCGGCAGGCCCCACTTCTCGCGATATTGTTCGGGGGACATATTGTAGGCGGTCTTGAGGTGGCGCTTGAGCATTTTCAGCTTCTTGCCATCCTCGAGGCAGATGAGGAATTCCGGCGTGATGGACTTCTTGATGGAAACGGCCGGTTCAAGCTTCTTGACCTCGGGTTCCGGCGCGGGCTTGCCCACATTGGTCAACGCCGCATGAACCTGTTGGATCAGGCTGGGCAATTCGCCCATCGGCACCGGGTTGTTCGACACATGGGCCGACACGATCTCTGCCGTCAGGCCGAGCAGATCTTGGTTCACAGCATTCTCCGTCATGAGGCCATCCCCCAATTGAATGATGTTCTCATAGACGAAGCTGACACATTGCCGCAATATCGATTCGCGCGATTTTCGAGTGACGGGAAATGACTTTCATGTCGGACACCTATGCTGCGCCGCACAAATTTCTCGACATCACCAACGAAACTTGTCCGATGACATTCGTTCGCACTCGAATCGTCCTCGACCGCATGAATTCGGGTGAGGTGCTGGAGGTTTTGTATCAGGGCGAGGAACCGGCGCGGAATCTGCCACAGACCGCGACAGAACAAGGCCATCAGATACTACTGCACCAACCCGGCCGGCTGTTGATCAGGAAAGGTTGAGCTTCAACACAAGGGCTGCGGTCTTGTTGGCATAATAGCCGGCTCGGCGCCCCGCTTCCTCAAAGCCCAGGGCGCGATAGAGCGCCAATGCCGCAGAATTGTTCTCCGCCACCTCCAGCCACATGGTGTTTGCACCGCATGCGATGGCCGCGGCCGCGGCCTCATCCAGCAGCGCGCGGGCCAGGCCCTGGCGCCGCGCGGCGGGGTGGGTGGCCAGCGTCAGCACCTCCGCCTCATCCGCCGCGACACGGGCCAGGATAAAGGCGCCAGGACGGGAGCACGCGAAGCAGCCGGGCGTGGCCAGCAGGCCGGCAATGGCGCGCGCATCCCAGGCCTCGCCGGCTGGGAAGGCGCAGGCGTGGATCGTGGCCATCTCGTCGGCGGTCATGTGGTGGCCGGCGCGTCCACATAGAGCGGTTCCGGCGGCAGGCGGGCCTCGGCCCGGGCCACGCCCAGCGCATCGGCGACGCGGCCCCGGCCCAGCATCACGCGCGCGCCACCGCGGGCCAGCAGGCGCGCTGCGGCGCGCGGGGCGGCATCGCCCAGCAGCAGCAGCGGCGCGCCGGGCCTGGGCAGCGCCGCTTCGTCCAGCGTTTCGGGCGCGCGGCCTGGGCGTTCGAGGAAGATGCGGCCGCGCTTGTTGTCGGTGGCGATCCAGCACTCCCAACCCTCGGGCGCGGGTTCCAAGGCGGCCAGCGCCGCGCCGGTGGACACACCCCAGAGCGGCACGCCCCTGCCCTGCGCGATGCCGGCCGCCAGCGCGATGCCCGCACGCAGCCCGGTAAAACCGCCCGGCCCCACGCCCACCGCCACGCCATCAATCATCGCATCGCCCAGCACCTGCTGCACCAGCACCGGCAGCAGCGTGGCGTGGCCGCGCGCGGCCTCCTGCGCGGCGTGGGCGATGGCCACGCCATCCAGCACCAGCGCCACGGAGCAGCGCGCGCCTGCCGATTCCAGCGCCAGCACGCGCATTACAGCTTCAGTTCCACCATGGTCGGCACATGGTCCGACGCCTTCTCCCAGCCGCGCGCGGCCTTGAGGATGGCGTGCGACTTCAACGCCGGCGCCAGATCCGGGCTGACCCAGATATGGTCCAGCCTGCGGCCACGATCGGCTGCCTCCCAGTCGCGCGCGCGGTAGGACCACCACGTGTAGAGCTTCTGGTCCGCCGGCACGAAATGGCGCAGCGCGTCGTGCCAGTGGCCCGCGCGTTGCCAGGCGGTGATGGCGTCCACCTCGATGGGCGTGTGGGAGACGACGTCGAGAAGCTGCTTATGCGACCAGACATCATGTTCGAGTGGCGCGATGTTGAGATCGCCCAGCAGCACGCGGCGCGGGGCCTTGGCGCGCGGCGCCCACCAGGCGGTCTGTTCCGCCACGTAATCCAGCTTGTGGCCGAATTTCGGGTTGGCCTCGCGGTCGGCGATGTCGCCGCCGGCGGGCACATAGCAATTGTGCAGCTCGATCGGGCCGGAGGGGTGCTGCAATGTCACGGCGATATGCCGGCAATCGCCTTTGCCGACCCAATCGGGCGTGTCCTCGATCACCCCGATGGGCAGGCGGGAGAGCACCGCGACCCCATTGTAGCCCTTCATTCCGCGATAGGCGATGTGCTTGTAGCCCATGGCCTGGATGGCCTCGGCGGGGAACAGCTCATCGGGGCATTTGGTTTCCTGCAGGCACAGCACATCGGGGCGCAGCGCGGCCTGCACATCGGCGATCAGGTGCTGGCGCAGGCGGACGGAATTGATGTTCCAGGTGGCGATGCGGAGGG
>JAIXVH010000053.1 GCA_027483125.1 Acetobacteraceae bacterium
CGGCCGACATCGGCATCCTCGGTGTTGCGCCAGAACTGCCAGTAGTCGAACACCGGCAGCCGCGCGGCAGAGAGCCACACAGCGCCGCCCGCGGTCTTGCCCATCTTCTGCCCCGATGCGGTGGCCAGCAGCGGCGTGGTCAGACCAAACGCCTCCGCGCCCTTCATGCGCCGCACCAGATCAGCGCCGAGCACGATGTTGCCCCATTGGTCGGAGCCGCCCATCTGCAGCGTCACACCCTCGCGCGCGTTCAACTCCACGAAGTCGTAGCTCTGCAGCAGCATGTAGTTGAACTCGATGAAGCTCAGCGGCTGCTCGCGCTCCAGGCGCAGCCGCACGCTGTCCATGGTCAGCATGCGGTTGACGCTGAAATGCCGCCCCACCTCGCGCAGGAAGGGGATGTAGCGCAGCTCATCCAGCCACACCGCGTTGTCCAGCATGATGGCGCGGCCGGCGCCGAAATCCAGGAAGGGCGCGAAGGTCTGGCGGATGCCGGCCTTGTTGGTCTCGATGATCTCGGGGGTCAGGATCTGTCGCGTCTCGTCGCGGCCCGAGGGGTCGCCGATTTTCGTGGTTCCGCCGCCCATCAGCACCACCGGGCGGTGGCCGGTCTTCTGGAACCAGCGCAGCAGCATGATGGAGAGCAGGTGACCCACATGCAGGCTGTCGGCGGTGCAGTCGAAGCCGATATAGGCGCTGACCTGGCCGGCATTCAGCCGCGCGGCGAGTGCGGCCTCGTCGGTGATCTGGTGGATGAAGCCGCGCTCGCGCGCGATGTGCAGGAAGTCGTTCATGTCAGTCCCGAAGCGATGGGGTCACGCCGCGCCAGGCGGCGCAGCAGGTGGTCGATCTCGGCGCGCGAGGCATCCGAGAGTTTCGGCGCCGGCGCGCGGGCCGTGGCGTGGGCGATGACGCCGCGCCGGGCCAGCACGTATTTGCGAATGGCCAGCCCCAGGCCCGGCTGGCTGTCGGCGCGGATCAGCGGCAGATGCGCCTCGAAGCGGTCCCACATGGCATCCGTCATGCCTTCGCGGACCATCGCCACCAGCAATTCGGGGAAGGCATAGCCGGTCATCACGCCATCGGTGCCACGGGCCAATTCCTCCGGCAGGAACAGGCCGTAATAGCCGCCCATGATGGAGATGCGCGGCATGGCGCCGGCGGCTTCCAGCGCGCGGATGGCGGTGATCTTGTCCAGGCCCGGGCAGTCCTCGGCCTTCAGCATCGCAAGCCGCGGGTCGGCCGCGATGCGCGCGATCATCGCGGGCGTGATGGCGACACCGGTGGTCAGCGGGAAATCCTGCAAACACCAGGGTGCGGGCGCGACCTGGGCCGCGGCTTCCTGCAACCAGGCCACCACCGCCTCATCGCCGCGCAGCCCCGGCGCGGGGGCGATCATCACGCCCGAGGCACCAGCCTCCATCACCGCCTGCGACAGGCTGCGCATGGCAGCGAAGCCGGGTGCGGAGACACCCACCACCACCGGCACCTGGCCGGCATTGGCCTCCAGCACGGCGCGGGTGAATGCCAAGGCTTCCTCGGCGTCGAGTTTCGGCGCCTCGCCCATCACGCCCAGGATGGTCAGGCCCGCCGCGCCTGAGCGCAGGAAGGTCTCCGTCATGTGGCGGGCCGAGGCCAGGTCCAGCGCACCGTCCGGCAGGAAGGGCGTGGGCGCGATGACGAAGGCGCCGCTTGCTTTGCGGGTCAGCAGCATGTCGGCCGGGTTGCCGCACCGCGCCGGGCGGGTCAACCTGCGCAGCATGAATCCACTTCCCGGCGGCATGCCGCCCGCTGACCGCGACATGCTGGGCCATGGCCGCAACCCGCCCGATCCGCGCTGGCCGAATGGTGCGACGCTCGCACTCTCCATCGTGGTCAATGTCGAGGAGGGGGCGGAGCTGAACCACCTCTCGGGCGACGAGGCCAATGAGCCGGTCTTCGAGACGCGCCATGAGGTGAAGGGCGCTGCCAGCCTCGGGATGCAGTCGCATTTCGACTATGGCGCGCGCGTCGGGCTGTGGCGCGTGCTGGACGCGCTGGGCACCTTGCCGGCCACGTTTTCCTGCTGCGGGCGGGCGATCGCGCATGCGCCGCACCTGGCGGCCGAACCGGCCCGCGCGGGGCACGAAATCAGCGCCCATGGCTGGCGCTGGGAGAGCCATGAGCACATGGATGAGGCGACGGAACGCGCGGTGATCGCGGCCACCGTGCGCGCCATCCAGGACGCCACCGGCGCGCCGCCGGTCGGCTGGCACACCCGCACCGCGGCCAGCCCCCATACGCGGCGGCTGCTCAGCGAACATGGCGGGTTTCTCTACGACTCGGATGCCTATGATGACGAGCTGCCGCGGCTGCACGCGCCGGGCCATGTCATCCTGCCCTATGGGTTCGACTGCAACGACATGCGCTTTCACCCCGGCATGGGCTTCATCCAGCCCGAGGATTTCTCGCGCTATTGCATCAGCGCGATCGACTGGCTGCTGGGCCGCGGGCGGCCGGCGATGCTCTCGATCGGGCTGCATCTGCGGGTGATCGCGCGCCCCGCCCGGATGCCGGGGCTGGAGGCGGTGCTGGCGCGCATCGCGGCCGATCCGCGCATCTGGGTCGCACGCCGGCGCGATATCGCGGCGCATATCCTGACAAACCCGGATTTCGCGCCCAAATAGGC
>JAIXVH010000113.1 GCA_027483125.1 Acetobacteraceae bacterium
ATCCCAACTCTCTCTCAACCCCAAATCAAGAACACAGCAAAATACATCACCAACACCAAGCCACCTCTCAGCAGCATCAGCGCTAGCCACGCATCCCACCATCATCCCAAATCCGAAGTTACCACAAATCACATGGCAAATTCTTCTTAGGAAACAGATATGATTGTCAAAACAACAAACCGGTCCTTACCTGACCCAAGGGGTTACCCCCAAGCCAGGCACCGCGTCAGCGGGAACCGGAAGCCTCGACTGTCACCAGTTGGTCACTGTCTCGGTGGAGGCGGCTTCTACGCGGGGCCGGTGGGGCTGTAAACCCCGCTTCCATGCAAAATTTGCATGCCGGCCATCCGCAATTCGTTACGCAACCGGCTCCTCAATCTTCAGCACCAGCCCATCCGCATCCGCGCCCACGCGCACGACGCTGCCATCGCGCACCAGGCCCTCCAGCAGCATCTCCGCCAGGCGGTCCTGCAAGGCCCGCTGGATCACACGCTTCAACGGCCTTGCGCCGTAGACCGGGTCGTAGCCCGCCTCAGCCAGCCAATCGCGGGCCGCCTGGTCCAGCTCCAGCACGATCTTGCGCTCCTCCAGCATGGCTCGCAGCCGCGCCAGCTGGATGTCCACAATCGCGCCCATGCTCTCCCGCGCCAGCCGCGCAAACAGCACCACTTCGTCCAGCCGGTTCAGGAATTCCGGCCGGAAGCGGTCGCGCACCGCGCGCATCACCGCCGGGCGGGCCTCATCCACCGTCGCGCCATCGGGCAGTTCCGCCAGCGCCTGCGCGCCGAGGTTGCTGGTCAGCACGATCATGGTGTTGCGGAAATCGACGGTCCGGCCCTGCCCATCCGTCAGGCGCCCATCATCGAGCACCTGCAGCAGCACGTTGAACACGTCGTCATGCGCCTTCTCGACCTCGTCAAACAGGATCACCTGGTAGGGTCGCCGGCGCACCGCTTCGGTCAGCGTGCCGCCCTCCTCATAGCCCACATAACCAGGCGGCGCGCCGATCAGGCGCGACACCGCGTGCTTCTCCATGAACTCGCTCATGTCGATGCGCGTCATCGCCCGATCATCATCGAACAGGAAGCTCGCCACCGCCTTCACAAGCTCGGTCTTGCCCACGCCCGTGGGCCCCAGAAACAGGAAGGACCCGATTGGCCGATTGGGGTCCGACAGGCCCGCACGCGCCCGCCGCACAGACTTGGAAACCGCCGTCAGCGCTTCCTCCTGGCCCACCACACGGCCACGCAGCGCATCCTCCATGCGCAGCAGTTTCGCGCGCTCGCCCTCCAGCATTTTCTCGACCGGAATGCCGGTCCAGCGCGACACCACGCCGGCGATGCTCTCCTCCGTCACCGCCTCATTCACCAGCCGCGCATCATCATCGCCCGCGGCCTCGACCAGCTTCTTCTCAAGCCCCGGAATCGTCGCATAGCGAAGCTCCGCCGCGCGGTTCAAATCGCCCCGCCGCTCCGCCAATTCCTGCTCCGTGCGCGCATGGTCCAGCTGTTCCTTCAGCTTCTGCGACGCCACCACGCGCGACTTCTCGGCACTCCAGGCGGAGGTCATTTCCGCGCTGCGTTCCTCCAGATCCGCGAGCTCCCGCTCCAGCTTCGCCAGCCGGTCGCGCGATGCCTGGTCCTCCTCCTTCTGCAAGGCCGCGCGCTCGATCTTGAGCTGCAACACCCGCCGATCCAGCTCGTCCAATTCCTCGGGCTTGCTGTCCACCTGCATGCGCAGCCGCGACGCCGCCTCATCCATCAAGTCGATCGCCTTGTCGGGCAGAAACCGATCGGTGATGTAGCGATTGGACAAGGTCGCCGCCGCCACCAGCGCCGCATCGGCGATGCGCACGCCATGGTGCAGCTCATATTTTTCCTTGATCCCGCGCAGGATCGAAACGGTGTCCGCCACCGACGGCTCACCCACGAAGACTGGCTGGAAGCGCCGCGCCAGCGCCGCGTCCTTCTCGACATGCTTGCGGTATTCGTCGAGCGTCGTGGCACCGATGCAATGCAACTCGCCCCGCGCCAGCGCCGGCTTCAGCAGGTTCGACGCATCCATCGCACCATCCGCCTTGCCTGCTCCGATCAGCGTGTGCATTTCGTCGATGAACAGCACGACATCGCCGGCCGCTTCCTCGACCTCCTTCAGCAGCCCTTTCAGCCGTTCCTCGAATTCGCCGCGATACTTGGCACCCGCCACCATTGCACCCAGGTCGAGCGCCATCACGCGCTTGTCCTTCAGCGCCTCCGGCACGTCGCCCTTGGCCATGCGCAGCGCCAGCCCCTCGACGATCGCGGTCTTGCCAACGCCAGGCTCGCCGATCAGCACCGGGTTGTTCTTGGTGCGGCGGGCCAGCACCTGGATGGTGCGCCTGATCTCCTCATCGCGCCCGATGACGGGGTCGAGCTTGCCCTGCTTGGCCAACTCCGTGATGTCGCGCGCGTATTTCTTCAGCGCGTCGAAATTCTCCTCCGCCGCGGCGCTGTCCACCTTGCGGCCGCGCCGCATATCCTGGATCGCGCGCTCCAGCGCCACCGGTGTCACGCCCGCCGCGCGCAGCGCGCGCCCGGCCGGCGTATCGCTCAGCGCCAGGCCCAGCAGCAGCCGGTCCTGGGCCACAAAACTGTCGCCGGTCTTCTGTGCCGCAGTCTGCGCCGCATCCAGCACGCGCACCAGTTCGGGCGAAATGCCGGGTTGCTGACCAGCCGCGCCGCCCTGCACCGCTGGGATCTTGGCAAGCTCCGCCTCAACCGCCGCCTTCGCCTTCGCAGGCTCGCCCTGCGCCTGGCGGATCAGCCCAGCGGCCGCCCCCTGCGTGTCATCCAGCAGCGCCTTCAACAAATGTTCGGGCGTGATGCGCTGGTGATATTCGCGAATGGCGATGGTGCCCGCGGCCTGCAAAAAGCCGCGCGCGCGTTCGGTGAATTGCTCGATATCCATATGGCGTGTCCCTTCAAGGCGACCGGCCCACGCGCCCCGTCAGCGGCTGCGCGCGTACCGTCATACACCTATCTTGGGGATGCCACTGGCCTGCCTTCAAGGCCGCCACGCGGCATTTTGTCAGCCGGTGCAATTCGCCTTGTGAACGGTCGGGGCATCGCCCTCATGCTCCACGCCACAGGTGCAGCGCTCGCCCTTCGGCGGCTCCATACCTGCGCTGCCTTTGGCCGCGGGGCCCGCACCGCCCTTGGCAGCGGCGCTACCCACCGCCGCGCAGGCCAACACCAACCCCGTCAGGCCACGCCGGCCGACCCATTTCACATCGCGCATCGCATCCCCCAGCATCAGCTCGCCCGGCAATTGGTCAGCCGCACCGTAGGGCCGCCACCCGGCGCCACGTCGTAGACACGCGCCACGGTGCCGGTGTTGATCTGGCCATTGTTGCCGCGGCCGAAGCGCAGCGGGGAAATCGTCGCATTGGCACCGATCGGGATCCCCGGCAGCGAGGCGCTGAACAGCGTCACCGACGGCGACACGCCCGCGAAGCCCGAAAAGGTCACATCCACCGTCAGCGGCGCGCGCGTCGCGTTGCGCAGGTGGATGAAGTACTCGAAGTTATTCCCACCCGTGCCGGTCTGGTAGATGGTGTCGACCACCACCCGGCCCTGGCAGGTGGTCGGGGCCTGCGCCTGGGCCAGCTGCGGCAGGGCCGCGAGACCGGCCAGCGTGGCCACGACGAACATCATTCCGCGCTTCATGGAATGGACCTTCCCTTCTGATCGGCACAGCCGGTGCAATCACGCTGGCGCCAGCGCGCCCGAGGGCTATGCTGCACGCATCCGCCGCCTGCCAGCAAGGCCCAACCATGCGCATCGAGAAGATCTACCGCTACCCGGTCAAGGGCCTGACCCCCGAGGCGCTGGACGAAACGCCCCTGCACACCGGCCTGTGCATCCCGCATGATCGCCGCTTCGCACTGGCCCAGGGCGATGCGCCCTTCGATCCGCAGCGCCCCGCATTCCTGCCCAAGCAGAACTTCGCCTGCATGATGGCGCATCCGCGCGTGGTGCTGATCCGCTCCGTCTTCGACCCGCATGACAACCGGCTGGCGATGTCGGCCCCGGGCATGCCGCCGCTGGCTGAGAACCCGACCACCCCCGAAGGCCGCGCCGCCATCGCCGCATGGATGACGCGCTTCCTGGGCGATGAAGCCCGCGGCCAGCCGGTGTTCCATGACGTCGCGGGGCACAACTTCACCGACCAGGTGAAAAAGGGCGTCTCGCTGTTCAACCTGAACAGCCTGGCGGAATTCGAAACCCGCATCGGCCGCAAGCTGGACCCGCTGCGTTTCCGCGCGAATTTCTACTTCAACGGCCTGGCCCCCTGGGAAGAATTCAACTGGATCGGCAAGGAGATCCTGCTCGGCTCGGCACGGCTGCGGGTGTTCAAGGTCACGGTGCGCTGCCCCGCCACCATGGTGAACCTGGAAACCGGCGAGCGCGACTGCAACACCCCTGCCCTGCTGTTCGAGCAATATGGCCACCGCGACCTGGGCGTGCATGCTGAGGTGATCGAGGATGGGCGCGCCGCGATCGGCGATGCGGTGGAGCCCTTGTAGCGCGCCGGGCATGATGCAATGCGGCATCACGGCCCTTGCGGGGCCGGCATGGCTGCCAGGCCGCACTGTGCCTTCGCCGCCACCGTGACTGGAAATGATCGGGCTGATGCTGTCGGCGCCGGCCGGTGTTGGTTAATGTGCACTCATGCAGCGCATGCATCGAGTGACCGGGTCGTGTGCAGCGACTAAAATCGTTGAATCCAGGAGAAGATCTATGAACCTCAGGAAGGCGCTTTTCGCGGCCACCATGCTGGCTCTGCCGGCCGCCGCGACCGCCCAGCCGATTTCGGGCCTGTATGTTGGTGCCGGCGCTGGTATGAATTTCCGCCAGGGCAACAACGCCACGCTGACCATTCCGCCGGCGCCCGCCGCCGTGGGCCGCTCCACCACGAGCATCGGCTACGCCGTGGTTGGCAGCGTCGGCTGGGGCTTTGGCAACGGCATCCGCGCTGAGTTGGAAGGCAGCTATCGTTTCAACGAGTCGCGTCCCACCAGCATCTTGCAGGGCCGTTACGTCCGTCAGTACGGCATCATGGCCAACGCCCTGTATGACTTCGACCTGTCGGGCTTCGGCATCAGCCCGCGCACCTTCATGCCCTATCTGGGCGCTGGTGCCGGCTATGTCTGGACGGGTGTTGACCAGGCCAATGGTGGCCTCGGTTTTGGTGTCCGCGGCCGCTTGGGTTACCAGGCGATCGCTGGTGCGGCCATCGGTCTGGGTGATTTCGTGCCTGGCCTGGCGCTGACGGCAGAGTATCGTTACCTGGGCACGGCCCGCACGACGCTGAACGGCCTCGGTGGTTCCACGCTCCGCGGCACCAACCAGAACCACAGCGGTCTGATCGGTCTGCGCTATGCGTTCAACGCGCCGCGCCCGGCCGTGGTCGCGCCGCCGGCCGCTCCGGCCGCGCAGCAGGTCGCGCGCACCTACCTGGTGTTCTTCGACTTCAACCGCGCCGACCTGACCGACCGCGCCCGCCAGATCATCGGCGAAGCCGCTGCCGCCCGCACCTCCGTGCGCGCCACGCGCATCGAAGTGTCCGGCCACGCGGACCGCTCGGGCTCGCCGCAGTACAATCAGGCGCTGTCCATGCGTCGCGCTGAAGCCGTGGCGGCCGAGCTGGCCCGTCGTGGCGTGCCGCGCAGCGAAATGGCGATCCAGGCGTTCGGCGAAAGCCGCCCGCTGGTCCCGACCGCGGACAACGTGCGCGAGCCGCAGAACCGCCGCGTGGAAATCGTCCTGCGCTAATCCGCAGGTCGCATCACGCGTCCCAATGGGCAGGCAGCTTCGGCTGCCTGCTTTTTTTGTGTTCGTTGTGCTGGCCGTACTGCAATACAGTGTTCCACCATGCAGTGTGCTTTGAAGCCTGGTGACACGCGATGAAGCGGCGTGGTCGCTCCCCTACTGAGGCCGATCTGGCAGAATCCTCGCTCTTTCCAGAAGAAGCGCCCCCGCCGGGGCATCTAGGCCATCGCGCACGCATGCGACGACGGCTGCTGCAATCCGGCCCAGAGGCGTTGCTTGATCACGAGATGATCGAGATGCTTTTGTTCCTCGCACTGCCC
>JAIXVH010000347.1 GCA_027483125.1 Acetobacteraceae bacterium
GGGCGGCACCACCGCCAAGGCCTGCCTGATCGATGCCGGCGAACCGCTGCGCAGCCTCGATTTCGAAGTCGCGCGCGTGGACCGCTTCCGCAAGGGCAGCGGCCTGCCGCTGAAGGTGCCGGTGATCGACATGATCGAGATCGGCGCCGGTGGCGGTTCCATCGCGCGCGTGGACCATCTGGGGCTGATCCGTGTAGGCCCCGAAAGTGCGTCATCAGATCCGGGCCCTGCCTGCTATGGGCTGGGCGGCACGCGCCCCACGGTGACGGATGCCGACCTGCTGCTGGGCTATCTCGCGCCCGGCAATTTCCTGGGTGGCGAGATGGCGCTCGATGTCGCCGCCGCCGAAGCCGCCATCGCGGCACATCTGGCCGAACCGCTCGGCGTCTCGCCCATCGCCGCGGCCTGGGCGCTGCATGACAGCGTGAACACCGCGATGGCCCAGGCTGCCGGCATCCACGCGCTGGAAAAGGCACGCCGCGCCGATGCCTATGCGATGGTGCCGATCGGCGGCGCGGGGCCGGTGCATGCGTGCCAGATCGCACGCAAGCTTGGCGCGCGCGAACTGGTGGTGCCGGCGGGCGCGGGTGTGGCCTCGGCCCTGGGTTTCCTGGCCTCACCCATCGCCTTCGCCTTCGTGCAGGGCTGGGTCGCGCCATTGGCCACGCTGGATCTGCAAGCGCTGCGCGCGCGCATCGGGACGATGGAAGCCGAAGGCCGGCAACTGGTCGCCGAGGCTGGCGTCACGGCACCCAGCACGCGCATCATCGGCGCGCTGCGCTATGCCGGGCAGGGGTTCCAGGTCGAAGCGGATATCGCGGCTGATGCCGACCACGCCAGCATCCGCGCTGCCTTCGAAGCCGCCTATCTTCGCCAATATGGCCGCACCGAGCCTGCACTGCCGGTCGAATGCGTCTCCTGGCAGGTCATCGTCTCCGGGCCGAAACCAGCGGTCGCGCTCACGCCGCGCGCGGCCGGCGGTGCATCGCGGAAGGGCAGCCGCCGCGCCTGGTTCGACGGCGCCTGGCACGACACCCCGGTGCATGACCGTGCCGCGCTTGCCGCGGGCGACAGCATCACCGGCCCCGCACTGATCGAGGAGCGCGAATCCACCCTGGTGCTGCCGCCCTGGGCCAGTGCCGTGTGCGACGCCGCCGGCAATCTGATCGTGACGCTTGCGCCAGCGGCCTGATCGCTTTCAGATGCAGCCATGATCACACGCCGCATCGCCCTGCCCCTGCTTGCCGCACCCGCCCTGGCCCGCGCCCAGGGATGGGCGCCAACGCGCCAGGTCACGCTGGTCGTGCCCTTCGCGCCTGGCGGCCCGAATGACATCGTGGCGCGGCTGGTGGCGCCGCATCTGCAGCAGGCTCTCGGCCAGAATGTCGTGGTGGACAACCGGCCAGGTGCGACCGGCGCGATCGGCGCGCGCTTCGTGGCCGCCGCCCCGCCCGATGGCCACACCATGCTGGTCGCGGCCAGCGGCACGCTGACCATCAACCCCGTCGTGATGCGCGCGCCGGGCTATGACGCCGAGCGCGATTTCGCGCCCGTCACGCTGGCGATGGTCGTGCCCAATATGCTGGTCGTGCATCCCGGCGTGCCGGCGCGCAACGTGGCGGAAACGGTGGAATGGCTGCGCCGCGAAGGCGGGCGCGCGGCCTTCTCCTCGGGCGGCGTCGGCAGCACGGAACAGCTCGGCATGGAGCTGTTCCTGCGCCGCACCGGCACGCAGGCGACGCATATTCCCTTCCCTGGCGGGGCGCCTGCGATGCAGGCCATGGTGCAGGGCACCGTGCAGGCTTCGATCCTGAATGCCGCCACGGTCGCGCCGCAGGTGCAGTCGGGCGCGCTGCGCGCCATCGCCATCACCGGACCCACGCGCTTTGCCGCGCTGCCCGATGTACCGACCATGGTGGAGGCCGGGCTGCCGGAGGTGATCAGCGCATCCTGGTCGGCCTTCGTGGCGCCCGCCGGCACGCCTGCGGCGGCGGTGGAACGCCTGCATGCTGCGGTCACGGCCGCGCTGCGCCAGGCGGATGTGACCCAGCGCCTGACGCAGGCCGGCTTCACCATTGAGGCCAGCACACCCGCGGAACTGGCGCGCGTCATCAGCGCCGATATCGCGCGCTGGCGGCAGGTGGTGCGCGAGGCGAATATCGAGGTGAACTGACCGACCTTTGGCGCCATCGTCTGCATGGCAGATCGTGGCATGGAGCGCTGCCCACGGCAGCGCTACCGCCTGGGCGCGGTGCTCGCCGGTTCCTGCCCAAGCCCGAACAGCCCGCGCAGGAAACCTGGCGTCAAGGTCGATAGCGGGTTGACGCTCACCTGCGGGTCGGCCGCCGGCCCCTGCGCGCGGAAGCTGGTGGCAAAGACACCACCGCCAGGCTCCGGGCTGAACAGCCTGCCCAGCAGCGGCACATTGCCCAGCATCTGGTTGAACAGATAGGCGGGCACGATCGTGCCCTCGATATCCAGCACCTGCGGTTCGCGCAAAATCCGCCCGCGCGCGGTGATGCCCAGGCTCGGCGAGAAGGCGCGCCAGTCATTCAGCGTCAGCACATCCGGCGTCAGGCTGAAGGGCGCTGTCATCCGCGCGAAGGCCAGGCCCGAGCCGCCTTGCAGCGCATCCAGCAGGCCCACCAGCGTCATCGCCTGCAACACCTTGCCGATGGCGGGCGCGCCGCGGATCACGAAATTCTCCAGCTCGGCGGTGCCGGTCAGCGCCGTGCCCGGTGTGTTGGAATCCCAACCGCCCTGGACCGACAGACGCCCACCCTCCACCGAATCCAACCCATCGAAGGCGCGGATCAGCGCACCGCCATTCTCGGCGGTCAGGCGCAGGGAACGGCCCTCCGCGCGCGGCGCGATCGCCAGGTCGAAGGCGCCGCCCTGCACCGCCGTGCGGCCACGCAGGGAGGCCTGGCGCAGCACCCCCTGCGCATCCAGAACGCCGCGCGCCTGGATGCCGAAGACCTCCCGCCTTTCGCCCATGGAGACACGGTCGAAACGCGCCTCCACCACCACCGGTGGGCTGCTGCCGCGCTCGGCTTGCACCTCGCGCTGACGGCCGCCGGCGGCATGCGGGCCGGCGCCGAAGATCGGGCGCAAATCCAGGAACGGCCCGCGCAACGCCACCTGCCAGGGCGCGCCATCGCGTTCGGGCGCGCGCACATCGCCCATGAAGCGGCTGCCACCGAACAGGCTCTCGGTGATCTCGATGCGCGGGAAGCGCGGCCCCACCGCGGTGGCGCGGCCGCGCAGCGACAGCTCGAGGGCATCAAGCCGTGCATTCTCGATCGCCAGCACCTGGTCGCCCTGCAGGCGCAGCATGGCCTCCGCACGCGCGGGGCTGCCCACCGGCTTGGCCCAGCGCGCGGCGGGCACCGAGAGCGAAGCGGGTGCCAGGTCCATGCGCAACGCCACCTGGCCCTGGCCATTGCGGCGGCGCTCGCTGCGCGCCTCGATCGCGACGCTGCCGCCCAGCACATCGCCCAGATCGAAGCCCAAGGCCGCGAGCTGCGCGGCGGTGGGGGTCGCGGTGACGGTCTCGCGCGCGATGATTGCCGTGGGCGGGCCCTGGCGCAGATCCATCTCGACATTCAGCCGCACCGCCGCACCCACCATCTGCGCGGTGCCGTTCACACGCAGGCGCTCGGTGTCCACCGAAAGCTCCGCATCGCCTCGCTCCAGGTCGCGGCCCAGCAGGGCGCGTTGCAGGCGGAAGCCGCGCAGGCGCGCTTCGGCGCGTAGCGCGATCGCCTCGGCCGGCAGCTCGTTCAGCAGCGGGAAGGCGAGGTTCAGCCGCGTCGTGTGCGTGCCTTCACTGACCTGAATCTCCAGCGGGCGCCGCTCGAACAGACGCAGCCGCGGGTGCCGCAGCAGGGTCAATGTCTCAGGCAGGGAGCCTTGGGTGTTGATCACCATCTCGGTGCGCTGCTGCACTTCATTGAGGCCGGTGAAGCGCAGGGTGGAAGGTGTGATCTCCAACCCGCCGGGCGTGCCGTCGGGGCGGGCCTGGCGGCCACGCTCGGCCATGAGCGTGATGGCGTCCAGTGCGAATTCGGCGCGCCCGCCCACGCCCAGCAAGGGCGGCACCGGCGCCAGCCAATGCACCGTAGCACCCTCTACCCGCGCCTCGCCGGACAGCGCGGTCAGCGCGCCGCCCTCGAAGGTGAAGCGCCAGGCGCCATCATGGATGGTTCCGGCGGTGATGTTCCTGGTGATCCAGTCACGCGCGCCGGATGCCAGCGGCGCCGGCCAGAAAGTGGCCAGATCGGGGAACTCCACCCGATCCAGCCGCAGATCGAGATGGCCGCTGGCGGGCTGGGACAGGCCCCACTCGCCGCTGGCTGCGATCTGCGTCGGCGCCACGCCCGGCCGCGGCGCTGGCAGTCGCAGCATGCCGCGGGTCAGCCGCAGCTGGTCCGGCGTGGCGGTGATCTCGAGCAGCGCCTCCTCGGCCGCGATGCCGGCGAAGCGCAGTTCCAGCAGCGGCAGCCGGGCCTGGGCGCTGCTCAGCCGAAAGGCATCGGCGCGCCATTCCCCGGCCAGTGACAGGCGGCCATTGCGCAGCATGCCACCGCCGAGCACGCCCAGCGCCCATGTGCGCGCCTCCGGCTCCATGCCGGCTGGCCACAGCGCGGCCAGCCGCTCCAGCTCCAGCAGCGGCAGGTCGATCGCGGCCTCGCCGCGCCAGGCGGTGCCGTCGCGCTGGGCGCGGCCGCGCGCATTGAGCGCGAAGCCGCCCAGGACATCGCCCAGCACCAGCTGCGCCTGGCTCAGTTCCACCGCGTCATGTTCGATGGCCAGGCTGAATTCGGCGCGCTGGAAGGGGATGGCGCCGCCATCCAGCCGCCAGGAACCGGCGCCACTGGCCACGCGCAGCCGCCCCGCATGCGGCAGCAGCCCGCGATCCAGTTCGAGTTCCATCGCCAGGTCGACCAAGGTGTCGAGCCGCGCCAGCGGCAGCAGCCGGGCATCGGCAAGGCCGAGCAGGCCAGGCGGCAGATCCCGCAGCTCCAGGCTGAGCCCCACCGGCTCGCCCGGGCCATGGCCGAGACCGGCAATGGACACGCGCATCTCCTCGCCCAGCAATTGCAGCGTGGCCTGGCCGCGCGCGGACAGCCCCCCCTGGCGGCCGCGAGCGGCGGTCAGCTCGATCTCGGTCAGGCGCAGCGCCGGCCGCCCAGCACTGCCCGGGACATCCACCTCACCGCGCTGGATGGACAGGGCGGCCAGTGCCATGTGCCGGCCCATTTCATCGGGGGGGGCGAACCAGGCGCTGACCGCGCTGGCATCGGTCGGCGCATCCCCCAGGCCCAGGCGGAGCGTGGCGCGCGGGCCGATCAGCTCCAGGCGCCTTGGTGCCAGTTCACCGCGCAGCAGCGCCGTGGCCGAGAGATGCAGCACCACGGCCTCGGCCACCATGTCGAGCCCCGGCGCCCGCATCGCGATGCCATCCAGCCGGATCGTCGGCAGCGCCGAGGGGCCCTGCATCCAGCCATCCCAGGACAGGCTGGCGCTGGTGGCGCGCAGCTGCACCCCGCCATCGAGGCGCAAGCCGCGATCCAGCATGGGGTTCAGCCAGGTCATTTCCAGCGGCCCTTGCGCCAGGCGCCAGGCGAGCGCGCCGGTGCAGATACCCAGCAGCAGCGCCAGTGCCAGCATCGCCCGCAACGCCGCGCGCAGCGACCGCCGCCAGGGCGGTGCCGGACGCTTGGCGGCGCTGGCTTGACCTCTCATGCCACTTGGTTCCCATCCTGGCCGATGCTTCGCAACCCTTCACTCCCACCAGCCCATGATTCCACGGCCGTCGCAATGCTGCTGGCGCGTCTGGCCGAGGGCGATGAAACCGCCCAGGCCCTGGCCCAGGACAGCGCCGCACGCCCCTTTATCGCGGCGCTGGCCGGCCACAGCCCCTACCTCGCGGAATTGATCGGCCGCGAGCCGGCGACATTGCGCCTGGTGCTGGAGCGCGGCGCCGAGCAGGCCTTCCAGGCCGCGATCGCGCCGCTGCCAGGCCCAGGCGCCGACATGCCGCGCAGCGCCCTGGCTGCGCTGCTGCGCCAGGTGAAACGCCGCGCGGCGCTGGTGGTTGCCGCGGCCGATATCGGCGGGCTGTGGGAGCTGCCGCAAGTGACCGGCGCGCTGACGCGGCTGGCCGAGGCGACGCTGAACGCCGCCTGCCGGCATCTGTTGGCCGATGCGGTGGCGCGCGGCGAATTGCGCCGCGTGGCCGCGCGCGGCGCCAAGGCCTGCGGGCTGATCGTGCTGGGCATGGGCAAGCTCGGCGCGCGGGAGTTGAACTACTCCTCCGACATCGACCTGATCCTGATGTTCGACGCCGCTGCCGCGACCGACCCGGACACCGCCCAGGGCACCTATGTCCGCATCGCGCGGGACCTGGTGCGGCTGCTGGAGGAACGCACCGCCGATGGCTATGTTTTCCGCACCGATCTGCGGCTGCGGCCCGACCCGGGCGCCACGCCGCTCGCGGTCAACGTGAACACCGCCATCACCTATTACGAGAGCCTGGGCGCCACCTGGGAACGCGCGGCCTTCATCAAGGCGCGGCCGGTCGCCGGTGACATCGCGGCCGGCGAGGCCTTCCTGCGCGACATCCGCCCCTTCACCTGGCGGCGGCACCTGGATTTCGCCGCACTGGCCGATATCCACAACATCAAGCGGCAGATCCATGAACACAAGGCCGCGAAGGGCGCGGGCGACCGCATCGCCGTGGCGGGGCATGATGTGAAGCTCGGGCGCGGCGGCATCCGGGAGGTGGAATTCACCGCGCAATCGCTGCAACTGATCTGGGGCGGTCGCGATCCGGGCTTGCGCGACCCGACCACCCTGGGCGCGCTGACCGCGCTGGTCGCGGCCGGCAAGCTGGACCGTCTGGCGCTGGATGAATTGTCGGAGGCCTATGTCTTCCTGCGCGATGTGGAACATCGGCTGCAGATGGTCGAGGACCGCCAGACCCACCGCCTGCCGGAGGATGAAGCGGGCCTGGCGCGGATCGCGAGCTTCATGGGCGAGCCCGACGCTGCGAGTTTCGCCGAGCGCCTGACCGCGCATCTGTCGCGGGTGGAGACCCATTACACCCGCGTCTTCGACACGATCGGACCAGCCCGCACCGAGGCCGCGCCGCGCTTCGAGGAGAGCGGGGCGCAGCTCGCCGCGATGGGGTTCCGCGACGGCGCCTGGGCGCTGTCGATCATCCAGGGCTGGCAGCAGGGGCGCACGCGCGGCACGCGCAGCGAGCGCGCCCGGGCACTGGTGGCGGAGGTGCTGCCCGCGCTGCTCGAAGCCTTCCGCGCCGAGACCGATCCCGATGCCGTGCTGGCGCGCTTCGATGCGCTGCTCGGCGGCATGTCGACCGGCGTGCTGCTGCTGTCGCTGCTGGCGCGCAACCCGGGGCTGCTCAAGCGCGTGGCGCATATCCTGGGCGCCGCGCCGCATCTGGCGGACCATCTGGCGAACAGCCCTGCCGCCTTCGAGGGGCTGCTCTCGCACGACCCACGCGCGCCGCTGCCCATCACCGCGCGCGTGAAAGCCGCGCGCCACCTGGAGGAAGCGCTGGACGCCGCGCGCAGGCTCGCCACCGAACGCCGCTTTGATGTGGATGCGGCGATGCTGGAAGGCCGGCTCGATGCGAACGAGGCCGGCATCCTGCGCAGCGACCTGGCCGATGAGGTGATGGCCGCCATCTTGCCGCGCGTGACGCGTGACTTCGCCATCCGCCACGGGCGCATCCCCGGCGGCGCGCTGGCGGTGCTGGCACTCGGCAAGCTCGGCGGGCGGGAGATGCTGCCGGGCTCGGACCTGGACATTGTGCTGCTCTACGAACACGCGGACGGGGTGGAGGCGAGCCAGGGCGGCAGCAAATCGCTCTCGCCCAGCGAATACTTCATCCGGCTGTCGCACCAGATGGTCGCCGCCCTCTCCGCGCCCGGCGCCGAGGGACGGCTGTTCGAGGTGGATATGCGCCTGCGGCCGACCGGCAACAAAGGCCCCGTCGCCACCCGCATCGACAGCTTCGCGAACTACCATGCGAGTGAGAGTTGGACCTGGGAGCGCATGGCGCTGACCCGTGGGCGCGTGGTGGCCGCAGGCCCCGTCGGCTTCCGGCGCAAGGTGGCGCGCGCCTTGCGCGCCGGCCTGCTGCGCGGCGCCCCGCCCGGCCAGGTGCTGGAAGACGCCCGCGCCATGCGCGCGCGCATGCTGCGCGAATTGCCACCCGAAGGGCCATGGGACCTCAAGGCCATGCGCGGCGGCATGATCGAGGTGGAATTCATCGCCCAAGCCCTGACCCTGGAACACGCTGCCCGCCACCCTGCCCTGACCGGCGGCTCCACGCGGGAGATGCTGGCCGCCCTGGGCCGCGCCGGCCTGCTGCCCGAAGCGCCGGCGCTGATCGAGGCCGAAGCGCTGTGGCGCACGCTGCTCGGCCTGCGGCGACTGATGGTGGCGCGCCCGCGCGACGAAGCCCTGGCACCGGCCGCGGAAGCCGCCTTGCTGCGTGGTGCGGCGCAGGTGCTGCCCATCGCCCCGGTTGACGGCCCCGCCCTGCGCACACAGATCGATAGCCGAGCCGAGATGGTGCGCGCAGCCTTCCGCCGCCACCTGGGCGACCCCGAAGCAGGAGACAATGCATGAGCGAGACAGGCCCCAACCCCGGCGACAAGGCACCGGCCTTCAAGATGGCCGCCAGCGGCGGACGGGAAGTCTCCTCCGCCAAGCTGAAGGGCAAGCCTTACCTGCTGTATTTCTACCCCAAGGCCGATACGCCCGGCTGCACCAAGCAGGCCTGCGGCATCCAGGAAGCGCTGCCCGCGCTGGGCAAGCTGGAACTGACCGTCATTGGCGTCTCGCCCGATGCGATGCCGCCGATCGAGAAATTCGCCGCCAAGTACAAGCTGGAGTTCCCGCTCGCCTCCGACCCGGAACACAAGGTCGCCGAAGCCTATGGCGTGTGGGTCGAGAAAAGCATGTACGGCAAGAAGTATATGGGGATGGAACGCTCCAGCTTCCTGGTCGGCGCTGACGGCAAGGTGAAAGCCGTGTGGCGGAAGGTGAAGCCCGAAGCGCATGCGGCCGCGGTGCTGGAAGCGGCGAAGGGGCTGTAGCGCCTACTCCGCCAGAGAGGCGATCTCGGCCCGCAATTCGGGAATGCCCAGGCCGGAGTTGCTGCTGGTGGTGATCACCAGCGGGTGCGCCGCGGCGTGCTTGCGGACGAGTTCGGCCGCTTCTTCCTGGCGTTTGTTGAGCCACCAGGTCTTGGCGTCATCGGCCTTGGTCAGGATGATCTGGAAGGCGACGGCGGCCTGGTTCAGCAGGTCCATCACCGCCAGATCGGAGGCCTTGGTCTCGATGCGCGCATCCAGCAGCAGCAGCACGCGGCGCAGGCTGGGGCGGCCGCGCAGGAAGTCGAACATCAGGCCTTGCCAGTCCTCCTTCACCGATTTGGCGGCCTGGGCGTAGCCATAGCCTGGCATGTCCACCAGCGTGATGCGGTCGGCCAGGTTGAAGAAGTTGAGCTGCTTGGTGCGGCCGGGCGTGTGCGAGACACGGGCCAGCGCGTTGCGCCCGGTCAGCGCATTCATCAGCGATGACTTGCCCACATTGGAACGGCCGCAGAGTGCGACTTCCGGCAGGCCGGGCGGCGGCAACTGGTCGATCCGCTGGGAGGCGTAGAAGAAGTTGCACTCATGCGCGAAGAGCACGCGGCCTGTTTCGATCAGGGCCGCGCGCTCACCTTCGTCACGGGCGTCGAGAAGGCCGGTCACTTGGCCGGGTTCGCCACACCGTGCTTCTTCATGATGTAGTATTGCTGCGCGACGGAAAGCACGTTGTTCCACGCCCAGTAGATGATCAGCCCGGCCGGGAAGCTGGCCAGCATGAAGGTGAAGATCAGCGGCATCCAGGCGAAGATCTTGGCCTGGATCGGGTCGGGCGGCGCCGGGTTCACCTTGAACTGGATCCACATGGTAATGCCCATGATGATCGCCCAGGCCGGCATGTGCAGGAACAGCGGCGGCTCCCACGGGATCAGGCCGAACAGGTTGAACAGGTTGGTCGGATCCAGCGCCGAGAGATCATGAATCCAGCCGAAGAAGGGCGCGTGGCGCATTTCGATGGTAACGAACAGCACCTTGTACAGCGCGAAGAAGACCGGGATCTGGATCAGGATGGGCAGGCAACCCGAGGCCGGATTGATCTTGCTCTCCTTGTACAACACCATCATTTCGCGTTGCAGGGCGGCGGGGTCGTCCTTGTGACGCTCGCGCAGTTCCTGCATTTTCGGCGCCAGCACCTTCATGCCGGCCATGGATTTGTAGGCCTTGTTGGCCAGCGGGAAGAAGGCGATCTTCAGCAGCAGCGTGAACACCAGGATCGCCACGCCGAAATTGCCGGTCAGGTGGAACAGCCAGTCCAGCGCGTAGAAGAAGGGCTTGGTGATCCAGTAGAACCAGCCGAAATCGATGCCCTTGTCGAAATCCAGGATGTTCAGCCGCGTGCGGTAGTCATCCAACAGGTGCACTTCCTTGGCGCCGGCGAAAAGGCGCGTGGCCAGTGTCGCGGTGGCGCCGGGGGCTACGGTTTGCGCGGCGTTGGGCGCCACATCGGCCTGCCAGCGATCCACCCCGGCATCGGCGATATGGCGGAAGGTGTGGGTCAGGCGAGTGTTGGCATCTTGCGGCATCAGCGCGGTCAGCCAGTATTTGTCGGTGAAGCCGGCCCAGCCGGTGGCGTCCTGCTGCTGGAAGGCGGGGCCGCGGCGGTTGGTGGCTTCCTTCTTGCCGTCGTCATACGTCACTTCGGTCAGGCGCTCGTTCAGCACGCCGACATAGCCTTCATGCAGGATGAAGAAGCCGGCCACCTGCGGCGTGCGTTCGCGGCGCACACGCGCCCAGGGCAGCACCGCGACGGGTTCGGCCGTGCGGTTGTGGATGCGCTGGTCGACGGTGAACATGTAGTTCGCGTCCAGGCCCAGGATCATCTCGAACAGCACGCCCTGGCCATTATCCCAGGTGAAGGTCACGGGGCGGTTGGGTGCCAGCGGCCCGCCGGTGACGGTCCAGTCGGTGTTGTCGTCGGGGACGCGGGTGCGCTGGTCGGCGGCGGTCCAGCCCCATTGCGCGAAGTAGCCGGCGGCCGTGCCGCGCGGGTTGAACAGGCGGACCAGCGGGCTGTCGGGGCGGATGGTCTCGCGGTAGCTGGTCAGCGTCAGGTCATCCATCACCAGGCCGCGGGCGGAGATGGCGCCGGTGACGCGGGTGTTCTCGATCGCGATGCGCTGGGCTGGTGCGCCAGGCGTGGCGCTGACGGCGGTTTCACCCGGCGCCAGCGGACGCGGCGCGGGCGTGGCCGGCGTGGGCAGCGTTTCGACCTGCTGCGCAGGCGTGGGCGGACGCGGCGGCTGGTTGCTGCGGTTCCATACGTCGAAGATCAGCAGGATGCCGATGGAGAGGGCGATCGCCGCCAGCAGGCGCTTCTGGTCCATGGGGTCTTTTCGTTATGTCAGGTGCGGCGCGGCGGCACGGGATCGGGGCCGCCTGCGTTCCAGGGGTTGCAGCGCAATATGCGCCAGGCGGTCAAGGCCGAACCATGGATCGGGCCGTGAATCTTCAGGGCATCGATGGCGTATTCAGAGCAGCTCGGCCAATGGCGGCAATGCGCGCCGATGAAAGGGCGCAGCGTATACTGGTAGGTGCGCACGCCGCCGATCAGCACGCCGCTGGCCAGCCGGTTCAGCATGGCACGTCCAGGCGCGCCAAAGCATCACGGAAGGCTTGGCGCAGGGTGGCGAAGGGGGCGGTGGTGATGCCCTCACGCGCGACCATGACGATATCATAGCCTTCACGGTTCGCGCCGAATTCCAGGCGCGCAATCTCGCGCATCCGCCGCTTGGCGCGGTTGCGAACCACCGCATTGCCGAGCTTCTTGGTGGCGGTGAAGCCCATGCGCAGCGGCCCCGGCTGGGCCAGGGCCTGCACCAGCAGCGCGCCGCGGGCCTGCTTGCGGCCACGCTGCGCCACCGCCAGGAATTCGGCGCGACGCTTCAGGCGCGGCGGGCAGGCCCCGCGCGACATGGTCAGGCGGAGAGCTTCTTGCGGCCCTTGGCGCGGCGGTTGTTCAGCACGTTGCGGCCACCGACGGTGGCCATGCGGGTGCGGAAACCATGGCGCCGCTTGCGGACCAGCTTCGAGGGTTGATAGGTGCGCTTCACGGCGACCACTCCTGGGCAGACAGACACGAAAACCGGGGCGCTTGATCGGCGCCCCGGAGAAGGGGGGCGTATAGGGAAGGGGCGGGGGCGGCGTCAAGGTGGGGTAGCCCATGCGCGCCTGCCAAGGCAGCGCCCGGGCGCCGTGATCGCGTACCTATCCGTTCGGATAGGTACGCCTCGCCTTCCGCGCTCTGGCTGCTTTCCGCCGACTGCGCCATGTCCAACCGATGCACCATGCGTTGACCATCTGTTCAGCATTGGCCGAGGCCGCCGACCCTGACAGCGCGATCGAGAGGATCGCGGCCGGGCTCGACCTGGCACGGCGTGGCGCGCCCTCCTTCCTGGCGCTGCATTTTGCCGTAGGCACCGATGCCGCTGGGCTGCATGCCGCGGCGCGCGCACGCTTCGCGGGCGTTGCACTGCATGGCGGCTCCTCCTGCCTGGGCGTGATGTCGGATCGGGGGCTGTTGATCGACAGCGGCTCTGGCGTCGGCGCATTGGCGATATGGGATGCCGCCGGCAGCTTCGGCACCGCCTCGGCCGAGTTGGGCGCGGATGCGCGTGCAGCCGCTGCGGCCGCGACTGAAGCCGCGTTGGTGGCCGCCGGTCGGCCAGGCGAAGTGCCTGAGCTGATCTGGCTGACCGTCGCGCCCGGGCGCGAGGAACAGGTGCTGGCCGGCATTGCCGATATCGTGGGCCATGGCGCGCTGGTGCTGGGCGGCAGTGCGGCCGATAATGACGTCTCCGGCGCCTGGGCCCAGTTCGGCCCGCACGCGGTGCATGCCGATGGCCTGGCTGTCTCCGTGCTGTTTCCGTCGCGCCCCGTGGCGGCGGCCTATCAGAGCGGCTATGCGCCGACCGGCGCTTCCGGCGTCGTCACCCGCGTCGAAGGCCGGCGGTTGTTCGAGATCGATGGCCGCCCCGCCGCGGAGGTTTATCGCAGCTGGACCGGCGAGGCATTGCCGCCCCCTGGCGCGGTGCCGCTTTCCATCCTGGGGCCGGCCACGCTCTGGCCGCTTGGCCGCATCATGCGCGACGTCTCGGGCGTGCCGTTTCATCTGCTGGCGCATCCGGCCGTGATGCAGCCCGACGGATCGATCGACCTCTTCGCCGACCTCGCCGAAGGGGACATAGTTTGGCAGATGGCCGGCTCGGCCGACAGCCTGGTGGCGCGTGCCGGACGCGTCGCGGCCCAGGCCCGCGAGGAATTGCGCGAACCCGTTGCCGGGGCTCTGGTTGTCTATTGCGGCGGCTGCATGCTGGCCGTGCGCGAGCGCATGGCCGAGGTCCGCGCGGGTGTGAATGCGGCGCTGGGCGGCGCGCCATGGCTTGGTGTCTTCACCTTCGGCGAGCAGGGCGCAGCGCTGGGCAGCCTGGCGGAGCATGGCAACCTGATGATCTCCTGCACCAGCTTCGCCGCGGCGCAACCATCCTACGCCAAGCCATCCTGGTAGCCCGCGGCATCGTGTAGCATCCGCAAGCCATGCCGCGAGCCAATCGCCCCACTGCCGTTGTAACGCCCGCCGATCTGTCGGCAGACAACCAGCGCCTGCTGCTGGAAAGCGAGGCTGTGCGCAGCGTGCTGGCCGAGCGGGAAACCCTCCGCCGGCGCGAGGCGGTCGCGCTGGCCGAGAGCAACATGCTCTTCGCCGCGCTGGAGGCCTTGAGCGGTGAGCGCGATGCCACTGCGGCGCTGCAAGCGCTGCTGGACTGCCTGAAGACCAGGCTCGCCATCGAACAAGCCTGCTACGTGCAGGCCACCGAGCAGGGCGTGCGCGTGCTGGTCGCGATCGAGCCTGCCCAGGCCGGCCTGGTGCTGCCGATCCCGCCGCGGATGCTCGAGCGGCCGCGGCGCCTGGGCAGCATCGCGCCTCTGCTGCTGCGCGATGCGATGCCCGAGCACTTCCCGGCGCTCGGCGCCACGCTCATCGCCCCGGTCGCCATTCCGGGCGAAGCGCCCGGGGCGCTGCTGCTGGGCA
>JAIXVH010000135.1 GCA_027483125.1 Acetobacteraceae bacterium
GGCCGGGGGGCAAAAGGGCTGCTGCACAGGATCGCGGGTTGGGCCTATCCTTCCGCCACACACGCTGTGAGGACGCCATGGCCAAAGCTCTGCGCTACGCCCTTCCCGTCATGCTGGTCGGGCTGCTGCCCGCGCCCGCTCCCGCCCAGGCGCCGGCCGGCGCCACCGAGGAGCGGCAGATCATCGAGCGGCTGACCCGCGGCATCCGCATGCCCGGCACTGATGCCGGCACCCCGGTCGGTGCCGTGCCCGCACCCACGCTGACGCCGGCAGCCCCGGCCCCGGCTGGCGCCCCGCCGGTGCCCGCCCCCCTGTCGCTGGCGCCGCCGCCGATCCCGACAGCACCGCCCGCGCGCGACACCACCGCGCCGGCCGGCGTGCCCGCGATCTCGCTGACGGTGAATTTCGCCTCCGGCTCATGGACGCTCTCGCCGGGCGCGCAGGCGGCGCTCGCCCCGCTCGGCCGTGCGCTCAGCGCGCCGGAACTGCAGCCCTTCCGCTTCCGGATCGAGGGCCATACCGACACGGTCGGGCCCGCCGCCATGAACCGCGACCTGTCCCAACGCCGGGCCGAGGCGGTGCGCGAGCACCTGATGATGCGCTATGCCATCGCGCCGGACCGCCTGGTCGCCCAGGGCCTGGGCGAGACGCAATTGCTGGTCGACACCAAGGATGAAGTGAGCGAGGCGCGCAACCGCCGGGTGCAGATCCTGAACCTGGGCGGCTGAGCGGTGCCGGCTGGCGCCCGGGCGCGCGCCGCGCGGTGAATGAGGACGACACAGTCCGCCTGCCACCGCGGCATGCGCCGCCTGTCGCGGCGCTGCCGGTGGCGCGCGTGGCGCCCCGCCGGCGCGGGCTTCTGCTGGCTGGGCTGGGCGCTGCGGGTCTGACTTTGGGCGGAGCGGCCTTCTGGTGGTGGCGGGGCGCCGAGCCATTGCCCGCCCAGACGCAGCCCATCCCCGCGCCGCAACCGATGCACGCCGCACCCGCCCCCGCGCCGCCCTTGCTCGATCAGGCCGGCATCCTGACCCATGTCGCGCGTGAGCCGACCGCGCTGCGCTGGGCGGCCAATCCGCGCGTCTGGGTGCTCGATTTCCCGACCCTGGCCAGCCAGGGGGCCGCCTTCAACCGCGCCGCCGCCCTGCTCGAGAAGGCCGCCACCCCGCGCGACCGCATCCTGGATGACGCCGCACTGGCCGCCGCCATCGCCGCCGATCGCCGCACGCCGGAGGACTGGTATTTCGGCCACAACTATCGCCTGTCGGATCTGGAGCGGATGTTCGCCTTGGCCGATGCCGCAAGCCTGCGCCTGAACCCCACCGAGGCCTGGTTGCGCGAACACATGGCGCTGGCCCGCCGGCTGGAGCCGGGGGTGGAGGTGGCGGTGCTGGGCATCCCCGCGATCGGGCCGCGGGTGGATGCGGCGATGCGCGCCTCGATCCTGCGGCACGAGCTGGCGCATGGGCAGTTCTTCACCATGCCGCTCTTCGCAGCGCATGTGATGGCCGTCTGGCAGCGCGGCTTCACCGAAGCCGAGCGTCGCGCCATGCGCGATTTCCTGGCCCGCGACGGCTACGACACCGCGCAGGAGGAGATGATGGCCAATGAGGCCATGGCCTATCTGCTGCACACGCCCGACCGCCGCTTCTTCGACCCGGCGCGCGATCTGGGCTGGAGTGATGCCCAGGCCGACAGGCTGCGCGCCTGGCTGCGCGAACGCGCGCCGGACCAGCCCGGCGATTGAGCGGCGCGTCAGGGCGCCTCCATCAATGACATATGCACCCAGCCCCAGATGGTGCCGCCCTGGCCCACCTGGACCCAGCCGCCGGGCACGCTCGCGAAGACTTCCAGCGCCGCGCCGCGCGGGGCGGAGCGGATGATCTCGCTCCCACTGCCCGGCGTGGCCCGGATATTGGCCGGGCTGCGCTGGCTGACCGTCACGCTGGCGCCGACGGGCATGATTGGCATTGTCGCCATCGGCGGCGCAGGGGTGGTGGTGGCCGGGCTCGCAGGCGAAGGCGCCATGCGCTGCGGCGTGGGGTCCTGGTCCGGCGTGGGCGGCAGGCTGCGGCGCTGGGGGCGCGGCGAACTCGGCCCGCCGCCATCGAAGCAATGCTCCAGCGCCAGGACGTAGGTTCGCGTGGCCTCGGCGGAACTGGCACCGACGCTGAATTCCGTCACCCTTGGCAGCGTCTCGTCGAAGGTGATGACGGTGACGAAGGGCAGATAGGGGTCGTCCGAGCGGCCGGTGGGGTTGACCTGGCCACAGACAGCCAGCGCATCGGCCATGCCCTGGCGGTGGACCAGGACGGCGCGCTGCCGGTGCGGGTCTGCGGCCTCCTCGCGCAGGCGGGCGCGCAGGCGATCATTGGCACCGCTTCGCGCGATGGCCGCTCGCGGATCTTCCGCCCCACCAGTTGGAGACGCGGCCGGTGGCGGCGTTGGCGGGGCTTCGCAATGCGTGCGTGATTGGCAGGCGGCCAGGATGACCAATGCGGCCAGCAGGGTTGGGTGGCGGATCATCCGAGCAATCCAGCATGATCGCCCCCCGGCGGGCTATCGCAGTCGAATCAAAAAAGGCGGCGAGGTTGCCCTCGCCGCCCTGATGTCCTGGCAGTCCCGGCGGATCAGTCCGCGCCGTTGGCCTTCGGAGCCGGCGCGGCGTGGCCGCGCGTCTTGTACAGCGAGTACACGATGCCGCCGATGATCAGCGCCAGCGTCACACCCAGCGAGATCGCGGGGTTCAGCTTGCCCACGATGTTGTTCCAGAAGATCTTCGCACCGATGAAGACCAGCACCATCGCCAGCGCATACTTCAGGTACTCGAAGCGGTGCACCATGGCGGCCAGCGCGAAGTAGAGCGCGCGCAGGCCCAGGATGGCCATGATGTTGGCGGTGTAGACGATGAAGGTGTCGGTGGTGATCGCGAAGATCGCCGGCACGCTGTCCACCGCGAAGATCAGGTCCGCGATGTTGATGATGACCAGCGCCAGGAACAGCGGCGTGGCCCACAGCACGATCTTGCCGGTCACCGGGTCGGGCTGGCGGACGAAGAACTTCTGGTCGTGCAGTTCCTGCGTCACGCGCATGCGCTTGGTCATGAACTTCACGACCGGGTTCTTCGACACGTCGGTCTCGCCCTCGGGCACGACCAGCATCTTGATGCCGGTGGCGATCAGGAAGGCGCCGAAGATGTAGAGGATCCAGTCATATTCCTGCACCAGAGCGGCGCCCACGCCGATCATGATGCCGCGCAGGATGATGACGGCGATGATGCCCCACACCAGCGCGCGATACTGATACTTCCGCGGAATGGCGAAGTAACCGAAGATCAGGCTGATCACGAACACGTTGTCGATCGACAAC
>JAIXVH010000414.1 GCA_027483125.1 Acetobacteraceae bacterium
AGGCAGGTGGCGATGGCGCGGCCGGGCAGCAATTCATCGAAATCGCCGGCGCGGCCATGGCTGCGGCTGCCCAGGACGGTCAGCCCTTCGGCCGGTGCGCGGCGCGCGGCGATGGTGTTGCGCGTACCGCCATGCTGTTTCCAGGCGATCCGCGCGGGCAGGATGCCGCCGAACAGCTCACCGGTGGCGGGCAGCGCCATGGCGCCGAGCACCGCCCTGCCCTCCTCCACCAACCCGATGCAGACGGCGAATTCATCTCGGCCTGCCGCGAATTCGCGCGTGCCATCCAGCGGGTCCACCAGCCAGTAGCGCGGGGTTGCGTGCAGGATCGCGCCATCGGCCACCGCTTCCTCTGCGACGACAGGAATGCCGGTGGCGGCCAGGCCTTCGGTGATGATGGCTTCGGCCAGGGTGTCCGCCACGGTCACGGGGCTGTTGTCGCCCTTGCGCTGCACGGAAAATCCTGCGGCGCGCACGCCGTTGATCGCATGCCCCGCCTGTTCGGCGAGATGCGCGGCCAGTTCCAGCAATTCCTGCGGATCATGCATGGGTTGTGGTTGCGCGGATTGGCGCCGCTGCGCAAGGGTAGGCATTCGCGCCAAGCGGCCTATTCTTGTTCCAACACAGTCCATGGATGCTCCGATGCCCGAGATTTCCTTCATCAAGCCGGCACTGCCCAAGACCGGCGCCATCCTGCTGCCAATGACCGAGGGCGCTGCGCTGGCAGGCCTTGCCGCGGCACTGGATGAAGCCGCGGGCGGCGCCGTGTCGCGCGCGCTGGAGGCCGCGCAGTTCAAGGGGCGCAAGGGGCAGTCCGTCACCATCTGGGCGCCGGTGGCGGGCATCACGAAATGCGTCGCACTGGGCCTGGGCAAGGCCGAGACGCTGGATGCCGATGCCGCCGAGCAGGCGGGCGGCCCGATCTGGCCGGCACTGAGCGCCGAGGCCTCGGCGATGGTCGCGGCGGATGTGTTGGATGCAGCGCTGGTGGCCAGGCTCGCCTCGGGCGCGATGCTGCGGTCCTGGCGGTTCGATCGCTACCGCACGACGATGAAGGCAGAGGACAAGCCGAAGCTGGGCAAGCTGGCCTTTGCCGCCGGGAATGCCGCCGCCGCGCGCGCCGCTTTCGCGCCGCTGAAGGCGGTCGCCGAGGGCGTGTTCATCACGCGCGAACTGGTGGCCGAGCCGCCCAATGTGCTGACCCCGGCGGAGATGGCCGAGCGCTGCAAGCCGCTGGAGAAGCTCGGCGTCGGCGTTGAGATTCTCGGGCCGAAGGAGATGAAGAAGCTCGGCTTCGGCGCGCTGCTGGGTGTCGCGCAGGGCAGTGTGAATGAGCCGCGCATGGTGGTGATGCGCTGGAACGGCTCGGGCAAGAAGAAGTCGCAGCCGATCTGCTTCATCGGCAAGGGCGTGACCTTCGACACCGGCGGCATTTCCATCAAGCCCGCGGGCGGCATGGAGGACATGAAGTGGGACATGGCCGGTGCGGGCACCGTCATCGGGTTGATGGCGGCGCTGGCCGGCCGGCGCGCCAAGTGCGATGTGGTCGGGCTGGTGGGGCTGGTGGAGAACATGCCCGGCGGCAATGCGCAGCGGCCCGGTGACGTGGTCACCACCGCCTCGGGGCAGACGGTGGAGGTGATCAACACCGATGCCGAAGGGCGCCTGGTGCTGGCGGATGTGATCCACTACGCGATCACCAAGCACGACCCGAAATGGATGGTGGATCTGGCGACGCTGACGGGCGCGATCATCATCGCATTGGGCCATGAACATGCGGGGCTGTTCGCCAATAATGACGACCTCGCGCGCAACATCGAGGCCGCGGGCCGCGCCACCGGCGAGCTGTGCTGGCGCATGCCGCTGGGCGATTCCTATGACAAGCAGATCAAGTCCGACATCGCGGACATGAAGAATGTCGGCGGCCGGCCGGGCGGTTCGATCACGGCGGCGCAGTTCATCCAGCGCTTCGTGCAGGGCCGGCCATGGGCGCATCTGGATATCGCGGGCACGGCCTGGTCCGCCAAGGATTTGCCCGTCTCGGCCAAGGGTGCGACGGCCTATGGCGTGCGCCTGCTGGACCGCCTGGTCGCGGACCACGAGGAAGGGTGAGCATCGCCGATCTGCTGCCGGTCACGGTTCGGTTCGACACGGCGTCGGCGGGGCTGTCCGCGCGCGCCTGCCAGGACCAGACGGATGGCTGGGATGCCCAGGGTCAGACCATTCATCTCGACCTGCGGCGGGGTGAGACGGCGGCGGGCGCGCGCGCCTGGGCGGCGCTGGCGGAACCGGCGCGCGGGCTTGAGCTGTGCACGTACAACATGCCGCCAGACGACGTGCTGCTGCTGGCGGCCGGCGCGGTGTTGCGCGCCTGGTCGCACAAGCCCGCGCCGCGTGCACCGCTGCATGTGGTAACGCCCTTTGCAGAACCGGTGCGGGCCGCCTGGCCGCGCATGGCCGCAGCCCTGGCCGGAAATCTATTGGCGCGCGAGTTGGTGGTGCAGCCCGCCAATCTGCTGACGCCAGCGGTGTTCGTGGAGCAGTTGCGGCGCCTGGAGCGCCACGGCGTGGCGATGCAGGTGCTGGGCCCCAAGCGCCTGCTGCGGGAGGGCTATGGCGCGCTGTCGGCCGTGGGCCGCGCGGCGCAGAGCGGACCATACCTGGTCACGCTGTCACTCCCGGGTGAGGGCGCGCCGCTGGCCTTCGTGGGCAAGGGGATGTGCTTCGACACGGGCGGCATTTCCATCAAGCCCGCGGGCGGGATGGAGGCGATGCGCGCTGACATGGCCGGGGCTGCTGCCTGTGCGGGTGCGATGCTGGCCGCGGCGCTGCGCGGCGCGGGGCCGGTGGTGGCGGTGCTGGCGATCGCGGAGAACAGCACGGGCGGGGATGCGTATCGGCCGGGCGATGTGCTGCGCAGCGCGTCGGGGCGCAGCATCGAGGTGGTGGATACCGATGCGGAGGGGCGGCTCGCGCTGGCCGATGCGCTGCATCATGCGCGCGGGTTGAAGCCGCGCGCGATGGTGGATGTGGCGACGCTGACGGGCAGCATTGTCACCGCGCTCGGGCATCACCGCGCGGGGTTGTTCGGCAATGATGATGCGCTGCGCGATGCGGTGCTGAAGGCGTCACGCGCTGCGCATGAGAAGCTCTGGCCGATGCCGATCGGGGTGCGGCACCGGGAGGACCTGGACAGCGACATCGCCGATATCAAGCAATGCACGAGCGGGCGTTTGCAGCCCGATGCCTGCCATGCGGCGGCCTTCCTGCGGGAGTTCGCGGGCGATGTGCCTTGGGCGCATCTGGACATCGCAGGCATGGAACTGGCGGAAGAGGATGAGCCGCTGGCGGCGAAGGGCATGCCGACCGGCTTCGGCGCGCGGCTGCTGGATGCGCTGCTGGATTCAGCGTAGCGCGACGGCGCAGGCCATGGCGGCCGCGAGCGTGGCGGCGGTGTCGGCGGTGATGGCCAGAACCACCAGGGTGATCATGCCGTGCCGCCGAACAGCGAGGCGAACAAGGCTTGCGCTCGCTCACGCATCGCCTCGGTGATGAAGGGCTGCGCGAAGGCCAGTGCGGCGGCGGCGATCGCGATGTCGTCGGAGAAGCCGATGATGGTGAAGTCGGGCACCGCATCCATCGGCAGCACGAACCAGGCGAGCGCGCCGAACAGGGCCGCGCGTTGCAGCTTGGGCATGTCCTGGCTGGTGGCGGCGTACCAGGCCTGCATCAGCAGCAGCGCGGCGGGGCCGCCAATGCGGCGCAGATTGGCACGCAGCCGCGCCATGAAGCTGGCCTCGGGCGGGGGTGCGTCGGCTTCGGGGAAAAGGGGGATGGCCATGGGCGGTATCCTTTGGTAGCTAGCTATATAGCAATCAACCAGCTTGATTGCAAGATAGCAGGATCGCACCATGCCCAGCCGCAAGCCCCCGCCGGATGACAATGCCGAAGCCCTGTTCCAGCGCGTGCTGGGGCAGTTGCGCGCCGCGGGCTATGCGGTGGGCGATGCCGCGATGCGCGGCGGGCAGCGCATGGCCGATGCCATGCAACGCGGTGCTGGGTTCGCGACACAGACGGTGGAGGATGCGCTGTCGGGCGCGAAGGACGCGCAGCTGTTCTTCCGCGTGCCATCCGGGTTGCGGTCAAACCTCAAGGCGCTGGCCGCGCATGAGGACCGCAAGATGGAAGAACTGCTGACCGAGGCGCTGGTGCTCAAGCCCGGCCGGGTGGACGACGGCGGCAAGAACTTCTGCATCGTCGATGCCGCGATGAACGACATGGTGCGCCCGGCGATGTACGAGGCCTGGCTGGCCATCGTGCCCTGCCACCAGCGCGCCGAGCCACCCCTGACCTGGGATGTGGTGGGCCCGGTGTGTGAATCCGGCGACTGGCTGGGCCGCGACCGCGCGCTGGCCGTGCAGACTGGCGATGTGCTGGCGGTGCTGTCGGCCGGCGCCTACGGCATGGCCATGGCCAGCAACTACAACAGCCGCGGCCGCCCGGCCGAGCTCCTGATCGACCGGGGCGAGGCCCTGCTGGTGCGCACCCGCGAGACGGTCGAGGCACTCCACGCGCTGGAGCGCCTGCCGGGGGCTTGAGCGTGTGAGGGCCGCGGGCCGGGCCTCAGGCCCGGCCTTCCTGCACGGCGTGGCAGGCGATGCGGCTTTCGGCATCCAGCCGCCGCAACACCGGCCGCTCCGCACGGCATCGCTCATTGGCCAGGCTGCAACGCGGGTGGAAGGTGCAGCCGGACGGCGGGCGGCTCGGGTCCGGCGCCTCGCCGATCGGCAGCACGCGCGCCTGGCCGCGGCGCGCCGGGTGGGGCACCGCGGCGACGAGCTGGCGGGTGTAGGGATGGCGCGGCACCTGGAAGATGCGGCCGGCCGGCGCTTCCTCGACCAGGCGG
>JAIXVH010000166.1 GCA_027483125.1 Acetobacteraceae bacterium
CCCGCGGTGCTGAACGCCATCTTCGCGGCCACCGGCAAGCGCATCCGCGATGTGCCGCTGGCCGGGCAGGATCTGCGCCGCTGAAATGGCTGTTGCTGGTGCTGGCGGGTGCCGCGGCGGCGCAGACGATGCCCTTCGTGGTGCAGGGTGATGCGATCGAGGCGCCGCTCGCCGGGCTGTTGGGCGATGCGGCGCGCGGCGGCGCGGTGGTGCGCAACCGGGAGAGTGCGAATTGCCTGATCTGCCACAGCATCCCCGATGCGCGGGAGCGCTTCATGGGTGATGTGGGGCCGCCGCTCGAAGGGGTTGGCAGCCGGCTCAGCCAGGGCCAGATCAGGCTGCGCGTGGTGGACCCGACGCTGCTGCACCCGGCCAGCGTCATGCCGGCCTATCACCGGGTGGAAGGCTTCACGCGGGTTGATCCGCGGTTCCGCGGCCGGCCCGTGCTGACCGCGCAGGAGGTGGAAGATGTCGTCGCCTATCTCGCCACGCTTCGCTGAAACGCCCAGGCGGGCGGTACTGCTGCTGCCGCTGGCCGCCCTGCCCGCGCGCGCGCAGGAGGAAAGCTTCACCGCCGCGGAACGCGCGCTGCTGGCAGGCCGCGTGCCCGTCGATGGCGGCATCACGCTCGATATCCCGACGCTGTCGGAGAACGGCAATTCCGTGGACCTCTCGGTGCGCGTCGACAGCCCCTGGACGCTGCGGGACCACGTCACCGCGATCCATGTGCTGTCGGAGCGCAACCCGGTGCCGCGCGTGGCCAGCTTCCACCTCTCCCACCGCGCCGGCCGTGCCGAGATCGCAACCCGCATCCGCCTAGCCACCACCCAGCAGGTGACGGTGCTGGCGGAGACCAGCACCGGCCAGGTGCACCGCGCCGCGCGCGAGGTGATCGTGATCCTGGGCGCCTGCGTGGAGGGCGGCTGATGACCGACTTCACCGCCCGCATCACCATGCCAGAGACCGCGCGGCGCGGCGACGTGGTGCCCATCCGCGTCATCATCCGCCACCCGATGGAGCGCGAGATCACCGCCGAGGGCCTGACGCCGCTGCCGCGCCGCATCATCCATTCCTTCCGCGTCACCTATGCCGGGGAGGAGGTGTTCCGCATGGCGCTCTCCGCCGGCGTCACCGCCAACCCTTATGTCGCCTTCACCACCATCGCCACCGAGACCGGCACGCTGCATTTCGAATGGCTCGAGGATGGCGGCGCGGTGCATCGGCGCGAGGCGCGGTTGGTCGTGACCGCGTGAAGCGCGCGGCCGCGGCGCTGCTGTGCTGCATGGGCCTGGCCCAGGCCGACGGCGTGCGACCCGCGCGCGATTTCCTCTCACCCGAATTGCGCGCGCAGCAGGATGATCCGTCGCGCCATCCCGGCTGGCTCTGGGTCGATGAGGGCGAGGCGCTGTGGCGCGCGGGGGAACGTTCCTGCCAGTCATGCCATGGCGATGTCGCGGCCATGGCGGGTGTGGCGGCGCGCTACCCGGCGGTGGCAGCCGATGGCGCGCTGCTGAACCTGGAACTGCGCATCGAACGCTGCCGCGAGGAGCAACAGGGCGCGCCGCGCTTCGGCTATGAAAGCCAGGCGCTGCTGTCATTGACGGCGGCGATTGCGCAGCGTTCGCGCGGGCTGGCGATGTCGGTGCCGGTGGATGGTGCCGCCGCGCCCTTTCTGGAACGCGGCCGCGAATTCTACGCCACGCGCCAGGGACAGCTGAACCTCTCCTGCGGTCAGTGCCATGACGAGAATGCCGGCCGCCGGCTGCGCGGCGATGTGATCAGCAGCGGGATCGGCACCGGCTACCCGGCCTATCGGCTGGAGTGGAACACGCTCGGCTCATTGCACCGCAGGCTGCGCGCCTGCTCTCTCGGCGTGCGGGCGGAACAACTGCCGCTGGGCGGTGCCGATTACCTGGCGCTGGAGCTCTACCTGGCGCATCGCGCGCGCGGGATGCCGATGGAGGCGCCGGGCATCCGGCGCTGATCGGGCCGATCAGATCAGCCTTTTGCGGATCTGCGTCACCACGATCTCCGCGATCACCACCACCACCAGGATAGCGAGCAGGATCGTCGCCACCCGGTCCCAGTGGAAGAAGTTGATCGCATCATCCAGCGCCACACCAATGCCGCCCGCGCCCACCAGCCCCAGCACCGCGGATTCGCGCACATTGATGTCCCAGCGGAACAGCGCGATGCCCCAGAAGGCCGGCTGCACCTGCGGCCACATGCCCTTGAGCATGCCATGCCCCCAGGGCGCGCCGACGGCGGCCATGGCTTCCATCGGGCCGCGCGGGGTTTCCTCGATCGCCTCGGCCAGCAGCTTGCCCACGAAGCCCACGGAACGGAACGCGATCGCCAGCACGCCCGCCAGCGCCCCCGGACCGAACACCGCCACGAACAGCAGCGCCCAGACCAGGCTGTTGACGCTGCGCGAGGCCACCAGCAGCAGGTTGGCCAGCGCATTTACCGGCGCCCACGGGCAGACATTGCGCGCCGTCAGCAGCGCCAGCGGCACCGCCATGGTGAAGGACAGCACGGTGCCCAGGGTTGCGATGTGCAGCGTCTCGATCAGCGCGTCATGCACGCCGATGCGGTAATGGCCGAGATCGGGCGGCCACATGCGCAGCAGCAGGTCGGCCATCTGCTGCGGGGCGTCGGCGAGGAATTCGGGAATGATCTCGATGCTGCGCACCGCCCAGACGCAGGCGGCGACAATGGCCAGCCACAGCAGCCAGCGGCCGATGCGCTGGGTGGGCGTGAAGCGCTGCCATTCGCGGTCTAGCGAGGTGCTCACTGCAATGCCTTGCGCACGCGCGCGGAGACCAGTTCGGCCAGGAAGATCAGCGCGATGATCGAGAGCAGAATCGCCGCCACGAAGTCATAGTCGAAGCGCTTGAAGGCGGCGAAGAGCGTGCCGCCGATGCCGCCCGCGCCGACGATGCCGACCAGCGTCGAATTCCGCAGGTTGGAATCCAGCTGGTAGATGCAGAAGCCCACGAAGCGGGAGGCCACCTGCGGCAGCACGCCATAGAGCAGCACGCCGGCCGGGCCTGCGCCTGTGGCGCGCACAGCCTCCACCTGCTTCATGCTGATCTCCTCGATGGCTTCGGCGAAGAGCTTCGCGATGAAGCCCATCGAGGCCACGGTCAGCGCCGCCACACCCGCCAGCGCCCCGAAGCCCACAGCCTTCACGAAGAGGATGGCGACGATCACGTAATGCAGCGACCGGCACAGCGCGATGAAGCCGCGCACCGGCGCCGAGACCCAGGCCGGGGATAGGTTGCGCGCGGCCATCAGCCCCAGCGGCAGCGACAGGATGATGCCCGCGACAGATGACAGCACCGCGATCTGGATGCTCTCCAGCATGCCTTCGACCAGCGTGTCCCAGCGTTCGAAATTGGGCGGCCACATGCGCGCCAGGAACCGCCCGCCCTCACCGAAGCCTGTCAGGATGCGCGCCCAGGAAATGTCCAGCTGCGTGACCGCGAAGACGCAATACAAGGCGAGCGCCAGCAGCGCCCCGCGCGCGGTCCAGTTGGGGGTGAAGGCGGTGCGCGTCATCGCGTCACCCCTATCGCATGGTGCGCCATCGTCTGACGCGCCCAAGCGGCCAGATGGCCGCGCCGGCGACCGAGGCGGGACAGATTCTTCACTCCTGCCAGCCCTCGCCGCCATAGATCAGTTGCAGATGCGAAGCCTCCAGCGCTTCCGGCGGGCCGTCGAACACCACCGCGCCCTGGTGCATGCCGATGATGCGGCCGCAATAGCGCTTCGCCAGTTCCACATTGTGGATGTTGATGATCACCGGCACCTGTTCGCGCTGCGTCAGCGTGGTCAGCAATTCCATCACCTCCACCGCGGTGCGCGGGTCGAGCGAGGAGGTGGGTTCATCGGCCAGCAGCAGCGCCGGGCGCTGCATCAGCGCGCGCGCGATGCCCACGCGCTGGCGCTGCCCGCCGGAAAGTGCGTCGGCGCGGCGCGTCGCGTGGTCCGGCAGGCCCACCGCATCCAGCAGTTCGAAGGCGCGGGCGATATCCTCGGCCGGGTATTTGCGCAGCCAGGCGCGCCAGAGCGGCACGTAACCCAGGCGGCCGGAGAGCAGATTCTCCATCACGCTCAGCCGCTCCACCAGGTTGTATTCCTGGAAGACCATGCCGATGCGCCGGCGTGCGAGGCGCAATTCCCGCCCGCGCAGCGGCACCAGATCCTGCCCATCCAGCAGCACCTGCCCGCCAGAGGGTTCGACCAGCCGGTTGATGCAGCGGATCAGCGTGGATTTGCCGGTGCCCGAGGGGCCTATGATGGCCGTCACCCCCTCGGGCGCGAAATCCAGCGTGATGTCGCGCAGCACGGGCTTGCCGGGCACATAGGCCTTGGACAGCCCGCGCAGCGAAAGCCCCGCGCTCACTGCGGGCGCGGGGCCCCAGGGGCGGCGGCAGGCGGGGCGGCAGGCGGCGTGGCGGGCTGCTGCTGCTGGGCGGCGCGGCGGCGGGCCTCGGCCTCCAGCTCGCGGCGGCTTTCGGCGTCGAAGGCGGCGCGGGTATAGGGCGCGTTCACCGCATCGGCCACCGCGCGCACCGGCGCCCAGTGTTCCAGATAGCTGGCCGGCCAGAAGCGGTCATTGCCGCCCAGGTCACGCTGCATCGCGGCCGGGAAGCGGTAGTCGAAGAAGCATTGGCGGATGCGCGCGGCCAATTCCGGCCGCAGATCATGGGCCAGCGCGAAGCTGCTGGTCGGGAAGGGGTCGGACTGCCAGATGGTGCGGAAATTCTCCGCCCGCACCTGGCCGCGGCCGATCATGCGGTTGAACACGTCCGATGCCACGGGCGCTGCGTCGAAATCGCCGGCATTCACGCCCATCACGCTGCGGTCATGCCCGCCCGAGAACAGCACGCGGTAATCGGTGTCCGGCGTGACGCCGAGCGCGGGGAAGAAGGCGCGCGGGGCGAGATTGCCGGAATTGGAGGTGGCCGAGGTATGCGCCACCCGCCGCCCGCGCAGATCGGCCATGCTGCGGATCTCGGAATTGGCGCGGGTGATGACCACGACGCGGTAGGATTCGAAGGCCTCGGCATTGCCCTTGACGGCGAACGGCACAGCACCGGCCAGGTTCACCGCAAAGGCCGTGGGCCCGGTGGAGAAGCCCGCGATATGCAGCCGGCCCGAGCGCATCGCCTCGACCTGCGCGGCGTTGGAGGTGACCTGGAAATACACGGTGCGCCGGCCGGTGCAGGCGGTCAGGTGTTCCAGGAAGGGGCGAAACTGGCTGGCATAAAGGGCGGGATCCTCGACCGGGGTATAGGCGAAGACCAGGGTGGAGGGGTCGCGCTGGCGGGCGGGTTCGGGCGCATCGGCCACCAGGTCCCGATTGGCGTCGCAAAAGGCATCATCCAGCGCGCCGCGATGCGGGCATGGGGTCTGCGCGGCGGCGGGCGCCGCGAAAGCCGCGGTCAGGGCCAGGGCTGCAAGGATACGACGCTGTGTCATGGGGCCTCCCGGTTTGTATGTTGTGACAATCCTATGACGCAAAGGCGCTTCGGACCAGCCGGTTAGCGGTATGTTCAGCTTTGGCCACGATCATGCGCGCGACCGATTAGAGGATTCGCCTGCATGTCCAAGAAACTGATCCGGCTGCCGCTGGTGCCGCGCATCATCCTGATGACGCTCGCATTGCTGACCATCTCCCTGCTCGCCAACATCACTCTCGCCGCCTGGCGCGCCAATGACCAGGCCTGGGAACGGCTGAGCGCCCGGCTCGACCGCGGCCTGGTGACGCTGAATTATAGCCTCGCTCTGCTGGGCCAGGGCTGGGCGCTGGATGCCGAAGGCCGGCTGCTGCGCGGCGGCCAGCCGGTCAATGGCCGTTCCGATGTGGTCGATGTCGCCTCGCGCAGCCTGGCCGGTGTCGCGACCATCTTCGCCGGTGACACGCGGGTGGCCACCTCGGTGGTGAATGCGCAGGGCGCGCGCGCGGTCGGAACCCGGCTGGCGGCGGGGCCGGCGCACACCGCCGTGGTGCAGCGCGGCGAACGCTATCGCGGCCCGGCCAATATCCTCGGCCGCGATCACATCACCATCTATGACCCGATCCGCGACGCGACGGGGCGGCAGATCGGCATTCTCTTCGTCGGCGTCCCGCTGGATGCGATGCACGCCGAACTGCGCCAGAATCTGATGACCAAGGTGAGCTGGGCGGCGGGGCTGCTGCTGGTCTCTGCCCTGCTGGCTTGGTGGCTGCTCTCGCGCACCCTGAGCCCGCTGCGCGACTTGACCGGGCGGATGCACGCCATCGGCCAGGGCCAGCTGGAGGCCACCGTGCCGCACCAGCAGCGCAGCGACGAACTGGGCGAGATGGCGCGCGCGCTCGATGGCCTGCGCCAGGGCGCGCAGCGCGTCCGCACGCTGGAGGCCGAGAGCGCGCAACAGCAACAGCGCGCCGAGAGCGAACGCCGCGCCCAGGCCGAAGCCACCGCCGAGCGTATGACCCAGCAACTGGGCCAGGCGACCAACACGCTGTTCGAACGCGCGGCCGAGCTGAACGCACAGGCCGGCCGCCTGCGCGAGACGGCGGGGCAGACCACGCAGCGCTCGCGCAGCCTGGGCGGCACCAGCGAGGAAGCGGCACGCAATGTCGAAGCCGTGGCCGCCGCGGCGGAGGAACTCTCCGCCTCGGTGACCGAAATCACCCGGCGGATCGAGGGCGCCTCGCGCATCGCCTCGCGCGCCTCCGAGGATGCGCGGCGCACCGATGGCACCATGCAGACGCTGGCGGGCGCCGCCGGCCGCATCGGCGAGGTGGTGCGCCTGATCGAAAGCATCGCCAGCCAGACCAACCTGCTGGCGCTGAACGCGACGATCGAGGCCGCCCGCGCTGGCGAGGCCGGCAAGGGCTTCGCGGTCGTCGCCGGCGAGGTGAAGACACTGGCCGCGCAAACCGCCCGCGCCACCGAGGAGATCGGCGCGCAGATCGGCGCCATGCAGGGCTCCACCAACGAGGCCGTGCAGGCGATCCGCGCCATGGCCGAGGTGATCGGCCAGCTGAACGAGACCAGCGCCGGCATCGCCGCCAGCGCCCAGCAGCAGGGCGATGCCACGCGCGAAATCGCCGTCCGCGTGGCCGAGGCCGCGCAGGGCATGTCGGTCATGTCCTCGACCATCCAGCAACTGGCGCAGGACGCCACGCAGACCGAAGCGGCGGCCGAATCGGTCGGGCGCGTGGCCGATGCGGTGCATGGCGCGGGCAGCGGCCTGCAACGCAACGTGACCGAACTGGCGCGCGACATCCGCGCGGCGTGACGGGCGCATGGCGGTGACCTAGTCTGCCCCGCACACAGGGGGGACCATCGCCATGCACATCACTTTGAACGGCCGCGCGGCCATCATCACCGGCGGCTCCAAGGGGCTGGGCCTGGCCATGGCGATGATGTTCGCCAAGGCCGGCGGGCATGTGGCCCTCGTCGCGCGCGGGGCCGATGCGCTGGAAGCGGCCGCGGCGCAGATCCGCGCCGCCGCACCGGCGGCGAAGGTGGTCCCCGTGCCCGCCGATATCCGCACCGCCGAAGGCTGCGCCGCCGCCTTCGCCACCGCGCAGGCCGGCCTCGGCCAGGTGGATATCCTGGTCAACAATGCCGGCACCTCGCAGCGCGGGCCGTTTCTCGAAGTGTCCGACACGCTCTGGCAGGATGACCTGGACCTCAAGCTCTTCGCGGCCGTCAGGCTGGCGCGCCTGGCACTTCCCGGCATGAAGGAACGGCGCTGGGGGCGCATCATCAATGTGCTGAACATCGGCGCCAAGGCGCCGCTGGCGGGCAGCGCGCCCACCTCCGTCTCGCGCGCCGCCGGCATGGCGCTGACCAAGGCGCTGGCGAATGAATTCGCACCCCACAACATCCTGGTGAACGCGCTGCTGGTCGGCATCATCGAGAGCGACCAATGGGTGCGCCGCCACGCCGCCGAGAAGCGCAACATCACCTGGGAGGAATGGAAGGCCGAACAGGGCAAGGCCGTGCCGCTCGGGCGCATCGGGCTGGCCGATGAATTCGCGGCCCAGGCGCTGCTGCTGGCCAGCGACATGGGCGGCTACATCACCGGCACGGCCATCAATGTCGATGGCGGGCGCAGCCCGGTGGTGTGAAACCTTGGTCATGCGCCACTTGCGGCGTTGACCCTGCCGCACACCGCACCGCAGCATCGGCCCCGTCCTGAGGAGGCCAAGCATGTTCAAACGCGCCCTTGCGGCGGCAGCCCTCGTTGCTGCCGCCTTCACCGCAACCCCCGCCCATGCGCAAGCCACGCTCGACGCCGTGCGCGCGCGCGGCCAACTGGTCTGCGGCATCCACACCGGCGTGGCCGGCTTCGCCCAGCCCGACAGCCGCGGCGAATGGCAGGGGATGGATGTGGACCTCTGCCGGGGCCTCGCGGTCGCCATCTTCAACGACGCCACCAAGGTGCGCTTCGTGCCGCTCTCCTCGGCCACGCGCTTCACCGCCCTCGGCTCGGGCGAGATCGACGTGCTGTTCCGCACCAGCACGCAAACCATGCTGCGCGACACCACGCTCGGCCTGCGGCACGCGGTCACCTATTTCTACGACGGCCACGGCTTCATCATCCGCTCCAACCTGGGCGTGCGGCAGGTGCGCGAACTCAACGGCGCGACCATCTGCCTGATCCAGGGCACCACCAACGAACAAGTCACCGCCGACTACTTCCGCAGCATCAACGTGCCCTTCCGCCCGGTGCTGTTCGAACGCCTGGACCAGGTGGTGCCCGCCCTGATCGCCGGCCGCTGCGACGCCTTCGGCACCGATGCCTCACAACTCGCCGGCGTGCGCAGCACCATGCAGACGCCCGCGCAATGGACCATCCTGCCCGAACGCTTCAGCAAGGAACCCTACGGCGCCTATGTCCGCCGCGGCGATGACAACTGGCTCGATATCGTGCGCTGGTACACCTACGCCGTCATCGAAGCCGAAGAACAAGGCGTCACCCAAGCCAACGCCGAACAACAACGCGCCACCAGCACCAACCCCAACACACGCCGCCTGCTGGGCGTGACACCCGAACTGGGCGAAAGCCTGCGACTGGACCGCAACTGGATCTTCAACATCGTCCGCAGCATCGGCAATTACGGCGAAATCTACGAACGCCACATGGGCGAACGCACACCCGTCGCCCTGCCGCGCGGGCCGAACAACCTGTGGACCAATGGCGGGCTGATCTACGCGCTGCCGTTGCGCTGAAGGGTTGCGCGGGTGGCCCTGGGGAAGGGCGCTGCCCTTCCCCAGACCCCTACCCGCCAGGGGTCAACGACCCCCTCGGTCGCCTTCGGCGCCCAAGCCGGTGTGGGTTGTTCGCCGGTATGGGGAGGGGGCATCAAGGTCGCTCCCTTCCCCAATGGCGCTCCGTGCCCCCTCCCCATACCGGCGAAAGACTCATGGGTTCCAAGGGCCTTTCGGCCTTTGGCAGGGTGGGGTCTGGGGAGGGACGGCGTCCC
>JAIXVH010000189.1 GCA_027483125.1 Acetobacteraceae bacterium
GGCCGCGCGCAGCATCGGCAGCAGCGGCGTGATGCCGATGCCGCCGGCGATGAACAGATAACGCGGCGCGGCATCAAAGCGGAAATTGTTGCGCGGGCCGGTGGCCTCGATGATCGCGCCAGGCCGCAACTCGCGATGGATGAAGCGCGAGGCACGGCCATCGGCGACCTCGCGCACGGCGACCCGCCAGCCCGTCTCACCGCAGAGCGAGTATTGCCGCGTGAGGCCGCCTGGCAGGTGCAGATCCAGATGCGCGCCGGGCTCGGGCGGGGGCAGGGCGGCACCGTCGGGCGCTGCGAGGTCGAGTGAGACAACGCCTGGCGCCTCCCATGCGATGCGCTGCACGCGCAGGCTGCGGCGTGTCTCTGTCATCGCACGCTGCCCGCGGCACCCGCGGGCGGGCCGGCGAAGGATTCGGCGAAGGGGCCGATCGCGCGCATATCCACCTCGACCATGCAGGGGCCATCGGCGGTGAGCGTCGCATCGAGTGCGGCGGGGAAATCGGCCACGTCGGAGATGCGCAGATGGCGCATGCCGATCGCGGCACAGACCAGCGCGAAATCCGGCGTCAGCAGATTCGCGTAGACGTGGCGGCCGCCATATTGCGCATCCTGGATGTTGCGGATGACGCCATAGCCGCCGTCATTCATCAGCACGAAGGTGACCGGCGCGCGCGCTTCCTGTGCAGTGGCGAGTTCGCCGAGAGAGAGCTGCGCCGCACCATCGCCCACCAGGCAGATCGCGCGCCCCGCGCCTGCGAGTGCGGCGCCGATGCCCATGGCGATGCCCTGGCCGATGCCCCCGCCCAGCGCATGCACGCCCAGATGCGGCGCTGCCAGCTGCACGAAGCGGTTGCCGAAAGTGGAATTGGAGATGGTGACGTCGCGCACCCAGGGGTGGCGGCCGGCATGCACGCGGGCGGACAGCGTCTGCGCCAGCACCGCGTAGGGGCCGAGAGATTGCAGCAGGCGTGCAGCGCCGGCCGCGCGCGCGGCACCGATATCGCCGAGGAAGGCGGCGTCCGTGTCCAGCCGCGCGGGCAGGCGCGCGAGCAGCCCTTCCAGCACCAGCCGCGCATCGCCGGGGATGAAGAAGTCCACCGGATGGTTGCGCCCGGCTTGTGTGGCATCGGCATCCACCTGCGCGATGCGTGCGCCCAGCCGCATGCTGTTGTTGCGCGTCTCATTGCCACGCAGGCGCGAACCGATGACCAGCGTCAGGTCGGCGCGGTCGTAGATGGCCTGCGCCTCGGGCGTCATGTTGAAGGCGCCGAGGCTGTGCGGATGGTCTTCTGGCACCGTGGCGCGGCCATTGGTGCTGGTCACGGCGCCGATGCCGCGCGCGACCAGCGCGGTTGCCGCTTCCGCCGCGCCGCGCGCACCGCCGCCAAGCCACAGCAGCGGGCGTTGCGCGGCGCGCAGCATTGCTGCCAGCTCGTCCAGCAAAGCCGGGTCGGGCGTGGCCAATATGGGCGCTGCGCGTGCCGGCGCGCCGCGCGGCGCAAGCTTCACGCGCTGCACATCGATCGGGATTTCCAGCGCCACCGGGCCGCTCGGTGCGGACATCGCGATGCGCGCCGCGGCCAGCAGCGCATCCAGCGCCTGGTGCGCCTCCCACACGCGGACATAGCCCTTGCTGATCGCGCGCAGCATGTCCGGCTGGCGCGGCACGTCGTGGATGGCGGCGCGGTCGCGGTCCATGAAGGGGCGGTCGATCTGGGTGGTGATGTGCAGCAGCGGCGTGCCGGCGGAGAGTGCCTCGACCTGCGCGCCGGCGGCATTGCCCGCCGCCGTGCCGGTGCTGGTGATGCACACGCCAAGCGTGCGTGAGACGCGGGCATGCGCATCGGCCATGTTCATCGCCCCCGCCTCGCCACGTGCGGGGATGAAGGTGATGCGACCCTGTCGGGCGATCGCGTCCAGGATGGGCATGTTGTGGATCGAGATCACGCCGAAGGCATGGGTGACGCCGATATCGGCCAGGGCGCCGGCGATGATCTCGCCCACGGTCTGTTCGGAGGTGATGGCGGTGCCGTCCATGATGCGGTCTTTCAGATATGCCGTGACACGCCGCCGGAGACTTCCAGGCTGGTGCCAGTGATGTAGGAGGCAGCGGGCGAGCCCAGGAAAACAATGGCGCGCGCGGGTTCTTCGGGCTCGCCCAGGCGTTGCAGCGGGATGCCTTTTTCCCGGGCGAGGCGGCCGTACCATTCCTCGCGCGTCAGCGCCTGGTCCTCGCGGGCGGCGAAGCGGCGCTGCCATTGGCCGGAATCCACCAGGCCCAGCAAGATGGAATTGACGCGGATGCGCGGCGCGAATTCGGTGGCGAGCGATTTCAGCAGGCTCTGCACGCCGGCACGCGCGGCCGATGTGGCGACCATGTGCTTTTCCGGCTGCAAGGCCAGCAGCGAATTCACGCCGACGATGGCGGGTGCGGCGGATTGTTCCAGCAAGGGGCGGAAGGCGCGGATGACGTGGATCTGGCTGAAGAATTTCAGCTCCAGCTCTTCGCGCCAGGCGGCATCATCGGTGGTGCCGAAGGTGGAGACGCGGCC
>JAIXVH010000006.1 GCA_027483125.1 Acetobacteraceae bacterium
CGTGGAATTGCGCCGTGGCGCGGTCGACGCGCTGCTGGCGCGCCCGATTTCCGTGCTGGTCCTGGCCGACCGCCCGGTGGCGCCGGGGCGCGAGGAAACCCAGCTGGCCGAATGGGTGCAGCGCGGCGGCATGCTGATCCGCTTCGCCGGTTCGCGCGTGGCGGAACGGCCGGACTCGCTGCTGCCGGTGCCGCTGCGCGCCGAACGCGCGCTGGGCGGCGGGCTGACCTGGGAACAGCCGCAGACGCTCGCGCCGTTTGGCGAAACCTCGCCCTTCGCCGGCCTGCCGGTGACCGCCGAGGTCACCGTCGAACGCCAGGTGCTGGCGGAACCCAATGCGCGGCTGTCGGAGCGCACCTGGGCGCGCCTGTCGGACGGCACGCCGCTGGTCACCGCCGAGACGCGCGGCCAGGGGCGCATCGTGCTGTTCCATGTGCCGGCCACCGCCGATTGGTCCAACCTGCCGCTGTCCGGGCTGTTCGTGTCCATGCTGCGGCGGCTGGTGGCGTTGTCGGCCGGGATTGCCGGTGGCGGCGAGGCGGAGGCCGCGCTGGCGCCGCTGGAAATCCTGGATGGTTTCGGGCGCGCGGCGCCTCCCACACCGGCGGCGACCGTGCTGCCCACGGGCGATGCGCCCATGCCCAGCGCGCGCAACCCGCCCGGCTGGTATGGCATGCCCGGCGCCGATGCGGCGTTCCGGCGGGCGTTGAATCTGGGCCCGGCGCTGCCCGAATTGCGCGCCGCCGAAGCACCCACCACGGCGTGCGCGCGGGGCTTTCCTCCTGGCGTGGCAGATCGCGCAGCAATTCGACCGGCGGGAAGGATTGCGGCCGCGGCTGCGGTGGGGTCACGCGCAGCAGCCAATACAGCACCGGCAGCGCCGCCAGCCCCAGCAACAGCCATGGAAAGACGAAGCTGATCATTGCGGCGCCAACCCCTGCCACAACGCCATCAGCGCCGCCGCCGCCGGCTGGTCGGTGCGATGCGTGGCGAAGCGCCAGCCGAATTCGCGCGCCATCTGCGCCAGCGCCGCGCGATGCGCCGCCAGTTTCTCGGCGTAGAGTTCACGCACCGCCTCGACACGCGGCAGCAGCATCGGCGCCTCGCCGGCCAGGCCCTCGAAGCGGCGGCGGCCGGCATAGGGCAGCGTCTCCTCGGCGGGGTCCATCACCTGCAGCATCTGGCCGCGCGCGCTGCGGGCGGCGAGCGTGGCCAGCATCGCGCGCGTCTCCTCCAGCGGTGCCAGGAAATCGCCGAACAGCACCACGCGACCATGGCGCGGCACGGCCTCGGGTGAGGGCGGTGCCGTCTCGCCCGACAGCGCATTGGCCAAGGCGGGCAGCGCGCCGCGCCCATGCATCGCGCGCAGCCCGGGGCGGGCGAATTTCACCCGCTCGCCGCCGCGCAGCAGCAAGGCGGCGGTGGCCAGCAGCAGCAGGTTCGCGCGGTCGGATTTGGTCACCTGCGCCAGGTGGCTGCGCCAATCCATGCGCGGGCCGGCATCGCGCCACAGCACCACGGTCTGCGCCGCTTCCCATTCGGTCTCCCGCACATAGAGCCGGTCGGATTTCGCCGATTGCCGCCAATCCACGCGCGCCGCCGCATCGCCCGGCAGGTAGGGGCGGAACTGCCAGAAACTGTCGCCCACACCGGCACGCCGGCGGCCATGCACGCCCTGCATCACGGTCGCGGCCACGCGCTCGGCCTCCACCACCAAAGGCGGCAGATGGGCGCCCGCGGCCTGGGCGTGATGAACAAGGCTGACGGCGCTCATGGCGTTGTTCTCTGCTGGCAGACGCAACGCGGGCGACGCCAGCTGGTTGGCTGGCGGGCCGATTCACGCCGGCGGCGCTGCGCAGCTTGGGCGATCGGGCGGCTAAGCAATGGTGGCCTTCAGCGCCGCGATCATTTCCTCCAGCAACACGCCCTCGGCGCGGGCGGAGAAGGACAGCGCCATGCGGTGCCGCAGCACGGGTTCAGCCAGCGCCAGCACATCTTCCACGCTGGGCGCGAGCCGCCCTTGCAGCAGGGCGCGCGCGCGCGTCGCCAGCATCAAGGCCTGCGCGGCGCGCGGCCCCGGCCCCCAGGCCAGCTGGGTGCGCACCGCCGACAGCCCCGCTGTCTCCGGCCGCGCGCCGCGCACCAGTTTCAGGATGGCGTCCAGCACCGTCTCGGGCACCGGCAGGCGGCGGACCAGGCGCTGCGCCGCAATCAATTCCGCGCCGGTCACGACCTGTTCGGCGCGGCCCTCAGACGCACCGGTGGTGGCCAGCAGCATGGCGCGCTCGGCCGCGGCGTCAGGGTATTCCACCTGGATTTCCAGCAGGAAGCGGTCGAGCTGCGCTTCCGGCAGCGGGTAGGTGCCTTCCTGTTCAATCGGGTTCTGCGTGGCCAGCACGTGGAAGGGTTCGGGCAGCGGGATGATCTCACCGCCGACCGCCACCTTCTTCTCCTGCATCGCCTGCAGCAGCGCCGATTGCGTGCGCGGGGAGGCGCGGTTGATCTCGTCAGCCATCAGCAGCTGGCAGAAGATGGGGCCCTTGATGAAGCGGAAGGCACGACGGCCATGCGCATCCTCCTCCAGCACCTCGCTGCCCAGGATGTCCGCGGGCATCAGGTCGGGGGTGAACTGCACGCGGCGTTCATCGAGGCCCAGCACCGTGCCCAGCGTTTCCACCAGCTTGGTCTTGCCCAGGCCCGGCACACCCACCAGCAGCACATGCCCGCCCGAGAGCAGCGTGATCAACACCTGCTCCACCACCGCATCCTGTCCGAAGATCACCCGGCCGATGGAGGCGCGCATCCGCGCCAGACGGTCGGCCATGATTTCGGCCTCGGCGAGGATTTCGGTGGCCTGGGTGTTCAACACATCTCCCATCCGGTCTTGGCCTTCCCTATATGAAGGTCGAGATATTGGTCTCGACGTCGCGCTGGGAAGCTTAGGGTGGCCACAACGCCAGACAAAGCACGGAATGCTGAAGCCGCTGCAATGCAGGCGCTTCCACTGCCTTTCGCGAAGGCATCTGCCCGCCCGAAGCACGACTGCGGCGACCTGGAGATGCGAATCGCCCGCGATGGCACCTGGTTCTACAAGGGCAGCCCGATCGGGCGGAAGGAACTGGTCTGCCTCTTCGCATCCGTGCTGAAGCGCGAGCCGGATGGCACCTACCTGCTGGAAACGCCGGTGGAGCGCGGGCGGATCGAGGTGGAGGACGCGCCCTTCATCGCCGTCGAGCTGTTCTGGCGGAAGGATGAACTGGGCTGCCAGGTGCTGAGCTTCCGCACCAACCTCGATGAGGTGGTGACGGCGGGCCCGTCGCGCCCGATCACCGTGCATCTCTGCCCGCGCACGCGTGAGCCGCGCCCTTATGTGCTGGTGCGCCCCGGGCTGGAGGCGAAGATCAACCGCGCAGTGTTCTACGAACTGGTCGCGCTGGCCGAACCCGAGATCATCGCGGGGCGCGAAATGCTGGGCGTGTGGTCGCAGGGCGTGTTCTTCCCCATCGACGAAGCGCAGGCGCAGGAACTGGCCGCGGAGTGATGCAGGCCAGCGAGATCGAACGGCGCCTGACCGCGCCAGGCGCCTTCGACATGCTAAAGGCGACCGGTCTGGAATTCGGCGAAATCCCGACGCAGCCGGCAGCCGTGCTGGTGCCTATCGTGCTGCATCACGAACCCGCGATCCTGCTGACGGCGCGGGCGCAGCATCTGCGGCGGCATGCGGGCCAGGTGGCGTTTCCCGGCGGGCGGCTGGAGCCGGGCGAATCCCCCGAAGAAGCGGCGCTGCGCGAGACCGAGGAAGAGATCGGCCTGCCGCGCGATTGGCCGCGCATCCTGGGCCGGATGCCGCAGCACCTGACGGGCACGGGCTATGCGGTGACGCCGGTGCTGGGGCTGATCACGCCGGGCTTCACCCTGGCGCCCGACGCCAATGAGGTGGAGGAGGCGTTCGAACTGCCGCTGGCGGTGTTGCTGGACCCCGAGGCACCGCGGCGCGAGGCGCGCGAGTGGAAAGGCCGCCTGCGCGAATACTGGGTGTGGCCGCATGAACGCCACTACATCTGGGGTGCGACGGCGAGCATTTTGGTGAATCTGGCGCGGGTGTTGCGCGGATGAGCGCCAGGGTGGTCTTTTGCGGGCAGGCCTTGCTCGACCACAGCTTTTTCCTGGATGAGATCGACGCGCCGCCATCGAAAATGACCGCGCGGCGCTATGTGCCGGGCGTCGGCGGCATGGGCGCGCATGCCGCCATCGCAGCCGTGCGGTTGGGCGCGCAGGCGGTGTTCCTGGGCCGCGTCGGCGATGATGCGAATGGCGAGGCGGTGCGCGAAGCACTGCACGCGGAGGGCGTGGATGTGACGCATCTGCGCCGCATGCCAGGTGCGCGCACGCCGCTCTCGGCGGTGATGATCGACAAGCGCGGCGAGCGCGCCATCGTCACCTGGCGCGGCGAGGGTTTCACGCCCGATGCCGAATGGTTGCCGCTGGAGGCGCTGGATGGCGCCGGCGCCGTGCTGTCGGACCCGCGCTGGCCCGAAGCTGCCACGCGCATCTTCGCCGCCGCCCGCGCGCGCGGCATCGCCACCGTGCTGGATGGCGAGAAATCCGAGGCGCGCCTGCTGCTGGATGTGGTGCCGCGCGCCGAGCATGTGATCTTCGCCGAGCGCGGCTTGTCCATCTTCGCGCCCGCCACCCCCACGCTGGCCGCGCTGCGCCGCGCGCTGGAATCCGGCCCGCTGCGCCTGGCCGCCGTCACCCGCGGCGAACGCAGCACGCTGTGGCTGACCCCCGGTGACACCGCGCTGCGCGAAACCCCAAGCTTCCCGGTCGATGCCCGCAACACCACAGGCGCGGGCGACGTGTTCCACGGCGCCTATGCGGTGGCCGTGGCGGAAGGCCAGCCCATCAGCGCGGCACTTCGTTTCGCCGCCGCCGCCGGAGCGTTGCGCGCGCGTGACGGCGAGACGCCGAACCGCGCCATGGTGGACGCCATGCTCGCTGGCGGTCCATAAGCAGCCATGCCCTTGTTGATCGCTGCCCTGGCCTTCCTGTTGCCGCTGGTGGCGCTGTTGCTGTGGCGTTCGCTGCGCCCCGGCCAGCAGCCCAGCAACTGGCTTCTCGTCTCGGCTTTCCTGGCTGTCGTGCTGGCCATTGGCGGCGCGATTTCCTACGGCATGAACCGCAGCATCGAGCGCGGCGAACGCTATGTCCCACCCAGCTGGGAACGCAGCGGCGAGGATGTGACGCCGGGGCGCGGCAACCGCCCATGATGCCGGAATTCCTGTCGCGTCCCACGCCCGCCGCCGTGCTGGCGGCGCTGCCTGGCGCGCGCGCGGTGGGTGGTGCGGTGCGTGACCACCTGGCCGGGCGGCCCACGCATGATGTGGATGTGGGCGCGCCCTACCCGCCCGATGTGATCGCGGCACGGCTGCGCGAGGCCGGGCTGCGGGTGTTCGAGACGGGGCTCTCGCACGGCACCGTCACCGCGCTGCTGGAGAATGATCCGCAAAGGCGGAATCGCCAACGCGGTGAATCATTCTCCCAACAGCAGCGACAGCGTGATCCGCTGTCTGCGGATCACGCTGTCGACCGCGAGGGCGTGGAGGTGACGGCGCTGCGCCGCGACACCAGCACCGATGGCCGCCACGCGGAGGTCGAATGGATCACCGATTGGGCCGAGGACGCGGCGCGGCGCGACTTCACCATCAACGCCATGTCCATGGGCGCGGATGGTGTGCTGCACGACTATTTCGGTGGTGCCGAGGACCTGCGCGCCGGCCGCGTGCGCTTCGTGGGCGATGCCGCGGCGCGCATCGCGGAGGATTTTCTGCGCGCGCTGCGCTTCTTCCGCTTCTGGGCACGGTATGGCGTGGGCGCGCCGGATGCGGCGGCGGTGGCCGCAATCCGCGATGCGGTGCCGGGGCTGGCGCGGCTGTCGCGCGAGCGCGTCTGGATGGAGATCAAGCGGCTGATGCAGGCGCCCGACCCGCGCGATGCGCTGCGCTTGATGGCGCAGCTTGGCGTGCTGGAAGCGGTGTTGCCGGAGGCGGGTGATGCGTCGCGGCTGGATGTGCTGCTGGCGCATGAAGCCGCGATTGATCCGCTGTTGCGCGTGGCGGTTCTGGCGCGGGTCGGCGCCGATCTCGACCGCTTGCGCGAACGCCTGCGCCTGTCGGATGACGAAGCGCAACGCCTGCGCGCACTGCATGACCTGCGGGACCTGGATGCGCCATCGCCGCACGAAGCCCGTGCGCGCATCCGCGCCCGCACCACGCGCGCCACGGCGGGAGAAATGGCGTTTGTCGCCGCCGCCGAAAACCCTGCCGCCGCCGCGCTGATCCCGCGCTTGGGGCTGGCCCCTGGCCCCGATTTCCCCCTGCAAGGCCGCGATGCCATCGCCGCCGGCATCACGCCCGGCCCGCGCATGGGCACGCTGCTCGCCGCCACGCGCGACTGGTGGCTGGATGCCGGCGCGCAGGCCGACCATGCCGCCTGCCTCGCCAAACTCAAGGAACTGGCGCAGAACCCGCCCCCATGACCACCAAGGCCTGGCCCCTTCTCGCGCGCCTGTGGCGCGAAACCCTGCTGCCGCTGCGCCTGCGCATCCTCTTCGCGGCCTTCTGCACCATCGGCGTCTCGGCGGTCACCGCGCTCTATCCCATCGTCATCCAGCAGGCCTTCGACGCGTTTGCGCGCGGCGACGCCAATATCGCCTGGGTGCTGCCGCCGATCATCATCGCCGTCACCACCGCCCGCGGCGCCTTCATGCTGGGCCAGCAGCTGACCATCCAGGATGTGGTGCTGCGCGCGCTGGAAACCCTGCAAACCCGCCTGTTCAGCGCCATGACGCGCGCCGACCTCGCACCCATCACCGCCGAGGCCCCGGCCCGCCACGCCGCGCGCTTCACCACCGACGCCACCGCCATCCAGGAGGCGCTGACGCGCGCCATGGGCGGCGCCTCGCACATGCTGACGGTGATCGGCCTGGTGCTGTCCATGCTGTGGCTGGACTGGAAACTGGCGCTGATCGCCGCCCTGCTCTAC
>JAIXVH010000335.1 GCA_027483125.1 Acetobacteraceae bacterium
ATTGCTGGTGGTGGTGGCGCTGTCGGACAGGGCGCAAAGCCGCGCCACTTCCTGCGCGCGATCGGTGATGCGGCCATGCGGCTCGCCGACGCGGTACACGGTATGCGCGGCCCCGCCCTTGCCGGAATTGCGCTTGATCTGGCCCGGCACCATCAGCTCCACCGTGATGGAGGAGGCGATGACACCGAGCGTGCGGCCCCAGCCCAGCTGGGCGGCGATGGTTTCCTCATTCATGCAGTTCTGCAGCGAGACGGCGAAGCCCGCGGGTGCGAGGTATTGCGCGATCAGCGCCGTGGCCCAGGGCGTGTCGTAGGATTTCATCGCGATGAAGGCGATGTCGATGGGCGCTTCCTTGGCCAAATGCTGCGCATCGGTGATGTGCAGGGCGCGGACCTTGGCGGTGAAGGGCTCGGCGTCGCGCAGATGCGTCACTGTCAGGCCATGGGCGCGCATGGCTTCGACATGTTCGGGCCAGGGGTCGATGAAGGTCACATCCTCACCGGCTGCGGCCATATGCGCGCCGGCATAGCCGCCGACGGCGCCGGCGCCGATGATCGCGATGCGTGGGCGCATGGTGTTTCCTTCCCGTTGTTGCGGCCAGGATGCGCGAGGGCCCGGGCGGCGTGAAGCAGGCGCTTTGCAGCGGGCTGGGGTTGCGGTAGTGAAGGCTTGCTGGACCCGTAGCTCAGCTGGATAGAGCGCTGCCCTCCGAAGGCAGAGGTCGAAGGTTCGAATCCTTTCGGGTCCGCCAGTTTTTCAACCAGCAAATCAGCCCTGATCCGACACCTTGAACCGGAACAGCCGCACCAACCGGTCCACGGCCCATGGCGGCAGCAATTCCAGGCCACGCAGCACATATCCCATCCGCCGCGGCGCGATGCAGCGGCCATGGCCGCGCCGCACCGCGCGCGCCACCCGCGCCGCCACCGCCTCGGCGCTCAGCTTGAAGGGCTGGCGCGCGACGAAACGCTCGCTCATCGCGCTCTCGAAGAAACCGGGCGCCACATTGGTCACGCCCACGCCGCGCGGCCCCAGCAGCGCGCGCAGGCTCTCGCCATAGCCCCATAATCCGGCCTTGGACGCACAATAGGCCGGGCTGTCGGGCAAGCCCCGGAACGCCGCGACGGAAGCGATCAGCACGATCCGCCCGGCACCGCGGCCCGCCAGGCGCGGCAGCAGCGGTTCCACCAGGTTCAGCGCGCCTTGCAGGTTCACCGCCAGCACCCGCGCCGCGGCCGCCGGGCCCTCGAAACCACCATCGGGTCGCGTTCCGGCGGTGACGCCGGCATTGGCCACGACCAGGCTGAACGGCCGCGCGTCATCCCAGGCGAGCAATTGCGCGGCCATCGCCTCGGCATCGCGCACATCCAGCAGGGCGATGCGGGTGGTGGCGCCGCGCGCCGCGCAATCGGCGGCCACTGCGGCCAATGCCGGCGCATCGCGGCCGATCAGCGCGAGATCCACCCCCGGTGCCGCCCATTGCCGCGCCAGCGCCGCGCCCAGCCCGCGCGACGCGCCGGTGATCACCAGATTCATCGCCGAATCACCCCCCAATGCCGCAGCGCCAGCAACAGCTTGCCCTGCAGCTTCCACCACATCACATAGCCGCGCCGGGCCGGCGGCAAAGGTGGCCACAGCGCCGGGTCCGACAGACGCTCCAGCAGCAATTCGGGCGCGCAGGGCAGGCCCGTCACCGGGTCCTGGTAGCGCGGATACAGAATCAGGCTGGCTGCGACCAATTCATCGAGGCTGAGGCGCCGCGTGCGGCGTTCGCAGGCTTCCTTGTCCTCGGTCAGGCCCCAGCCGGCGTAGAAGGGCCGCCCCCAGCAGGTGACGGACAGGCCCCGCAGCAGCGCCTCGAAGCCGGCCAGGCTGGTCATGGTGTGCAGCTCATCCACCTGCGCGAAAAGCGGCCGGATATCGCCCTGCGGCAGCACCAGATCGGCCAGCTGTGCCGCCTGGCGCGCCGGCAGGTAGCCGGGGCGATAGCCGGTCTGCACATCGGGGTGCGGCTTCCAGATGATGAAGGCACCCGGGGCCGCCGCGCGCACCGCCTGCAACAGCCCAAGATTGGTGCGCACCGCGCCTGCGCCATGCTTGATCGAGGCATCATCCTCGACCTGGCCAACCACCAGAATCCGCCGCCGCCCTGGCGTCGGGGGCAAGGGCGGCGCGGCACCGCCGACATTGTATTTGGTGATGTTGCGCCGCGCGATCTCGGCCCGCAGGGCGGCGGCGCGGGCCAGCAAAGCCGGCGTGAACTCGGTCTCGGCCAGCATGCGCTCCAGGCGCGAGGGTCTGGTCGCGTCGTAATGCATCCCGATCGGGTCCACCGCCAGCGAGGCCGCGGGCGCGAAATTCACCCCAAGCCCGATCGAGCGGATGAAACCATCCTCCACGCGCCAGACCGGCACTTGTGCGGCCCGCTCGGTCTCGGGTGCCAGGCGGGCGGCCCAGGCCAGAATGGCGCCATCGCGCTGCGCCAGCGCGGCGGCGGGCGTCTCGGCGAAGGGCGCATGGCCGCCATCATGGCCGAAGGCCCGCGCAATGGCCGCGCGCTTCCAGCCCTGCATGTGCAGGAAGGCGCCGATGCGGCGGTTTTCCGCCTCCGTAGCGCGCCAGAGCGCCAGCAGGTCGAGCGTTTCCGCAAGGCCAGCCGGCACGGCGCGAAATGGGTCGGCAAAGCGCGTGGCGGGCAGCGCGGCGCGTTGCGCGTCATTGAGCCGCGCATCGGGCGGCTGGGGCGGGGCTGGCAGGCCAGGCACCACCAGGCCCACGGCCCGGCGCGCATCATGGAAGCCGGGCGCGGCCCAGGGGCCTTCACTGAAGCTGGCCTGGCCCTCGCCGGCGACCAGCGCATCCGCGGGGCATGGCGCGGCTTCGGGCAGCGCATCGAAATCGGGGAAGAAGGCGGGCAGATGCGGATGCTCGCGCCGCAGCAGCGGGGGGATCCACAAGGCGCGCCGGTTCATATCGTCTTTTCCACAGCGAGGTTCTATATAGGCGCCGTCGGCTATACCAGCGGGGCACCATCCCGCTCGGTCGCGCCTGTTGACGCCGGAGGCCTGATTGAGGTTCCAGACGATACGTCCCGCCGCGCTGCTGGCCTGCACATTGTTGATGGCCGGTTGCGGCAGTTCGATTCCCGGTTCGGCCATGTTCTCGGCCTTGTCGTCACCGGCGGTGCCGCCGCCGGTTGGCGGGACCCTGGCCGCGACAGTGACGCCGAGCGACCCCTTGGCCGCCTTCGCCATGGCGACGCCGCCGGGCAATAGCGGCTCGGTCAGCATCAACGGGATTGTTCAGCCTGCGCGTGTGGTGCGGGTCTATCACGCCGCCAGCGGGCGGGAATGCCGGGAACTGGTGCTGGGCGCGGGCGGTGGCGAACGCGCGCAGGTTGTCTGCTCCGACCCCGAGGCTGGCATGCGGCTGACACCGCCGCTGCTGCGTGGCGCCAGGTAGACCTGACATGTTGGCCGGGTTCCGCCGGATAGAGGAAGGGGCGCGCATCCAGTTTCGGGTGGTGGTGGCCGTCATGTTGCGTGAATTGCACACGCGGTTCGGGCGGCATCACCTGGGCTATATGTGGGTCTTCATCGAGCCGATGATCCTGGGTGGGTGCATTGCCTTGATGCATTATGCATCTGGCCATGATCTGCCCGGCGGCCTGGACATCGCGGCATTTTATATTGTAGGGTACACGCCTTATTACTTGTTGAGAGCCATCCTGTGCCGCGCCGCCGGCACGGTGCAAGCCAATCTGCCGCTCTTCTACCATCGGCAGGTCACCTATCTGGACGTGATGATCGCGCGCCATGCGCTGGACTGCGCCACGGTGATCATCGCGGTGTTCATCATGATCACTTTTCTGGCCATGTTCGGCGGAGCCATGCCGCATGACTCGCTCAAGATCGTGGCGGGCATCGTCATCATGGCGGCCTTCTGCCATGGCTTTGCCATGCTGCTGCTGGCCGCCACTATCTGGGGCCATGAGAATGTCGAGCGCATCGTCCACCCCTTCACCTATCTGATGATCCCGTTCACCG
>JAIXVH010000418.1 GCA_027483125.1 Acetobacteraceae bacterium
AGCCTTCGCGCGGGGCGGCGCCGATGGCGCGATACACCGCGATGGCAGGCGTGTTCCAATCCAGCACGTTCCACTCCAGTGCTGCGTGGTTGCCCGCGATGGTGATGCGCGCCATCTCGCGCAGCAGCGCGCGGCCGATGCCCTGGCCGCGATGGGTGGGGAGGACGAAGAGGTCCTCCAGCCACAGCCCGCTGCGGCCGGCGAAGGTCAGCGCCGTGCGGTAGTAGAGCGCGAGGCCGACCGGCGTGCCGTCCCGTTCCGCAATCAGCGCCTGCGCCGTGCCATCGGTGAGGATGGCGCGGATGCCATCCTCGGTGGCGTGGAATTCGTCCAGCAGGCGTTCGTATTCCGCCAACCCGTGCAACAGCGCGAAAACGGCACCAGCATCATCCGGCGCGGCGGGCCGGATACTGGCTTGCGACCGGTTCACGGCGTCGGCCTCCGGCCTTTGCTGTTCACAGCATCAGGCTCAGCGGGTCTTCCACGATGCGCTTGAACTCCGCCATCCATTCGGCGGCCAGCGAGCCGTCGATCACCCGATGGTCCACGCTCAACTGGCAGGTCATGACAGTGGCGACGGCCAGCGCGCCATTCTTCACCACCGGCCGCTGCTCGCCCGCGCCCACGGCCAGAATGCCGGCCTGCGGCGGGTTGATGATCGCCGCGAAATGCTTGACCCCGTACATCCCCATATTGGAGATGCTGAAGCAGCCGCCCTGGAATTCCTCAGGCTTCAGCTTGCCGGATTTGGCGCGCGCGCCCAGGTCCTTCATTTCGTTGCTGATGGCAGCCAGACCCTTGGTATCCGCGCCCTTCACGATCGGCGTGATCAGCCCATCGGGGATCGCGACGGCGACCGAGATGTCGATATTGTCGTAGTGAAGTATGGCGTCCTCGGTCCAGGACGCAGCTACGCCCGGCACGCGCCGCAGCGTCACCGCGGCCGCCTTGATGATCAGGTCGTTCACCGAAAGCTTGTAGGCGCCGGCGCCATCCTTCGGCGCGCGCGCATTCAGCTTGGCGCGCAGATCCAGCAGCGCATCCAGCTCGATATCCATCGCCACGTAGAAATGCGGGATGGTTGCCTTGCTCTCCGACAGCCGCCGCGCGATCACCTTGCGCATCGAGGAATTCGGCGCGGCGGTGACGCCGGCCGAAGGTGCCGGTGTTGCGGCGACCGGCTTCGGGGCGGGCGCTGCCGCCACGGGTGCGGGCGCCGCTGCCGGCTTGGCGAGCGCAGCCTCCACATCCGCCTTCACGATGCGCCCATTCGGCCCGGTGCCCGCCACGCGCGACAAATCCAGCCCGGACTGCGCCGCCATGCGCTTGGCGAGCGGCGAGGCGACCACGCGATCACCACCCGACACGACCACAGGCGCCGCCACGGGGGCCGCAACCGGTGTCGCCACTGGCGCAGCCGCAGCCGCCGCAACCGGCTTCGGCGCGGCAGGCGCGGCGCCCACAGCCTCGCCCGGCTCCACCAGCACCGCGATCACCTCATTGACCTTCACATTCTGCGTGCCGGCGGCGACCACGATCTTGCCCAGCACGCCCTCATCCACCGCCTCGACCTCCATCGTCGCCTTGTCGGTCTCGATCTCGGCGATCACATCGCCAGCGCGCACCTTGTCGCCTTCGTTCTTCAGCCAGCGCGCCAGGTTGCCCTCCGTCATGGTGGGGCTGAGTGCGGGCATCAGGATGTTCGTGGCCATGGCGGCGCCCCTTACTTGTAGGTGACGCGGCGGGCCGCGTTCACGATGTCATCCACGGTCGGCAGCGCGAGCTTTTCCAGGTTCGCGGCATAGGGCATCGGCACGTCCTTGCCGTGCACGCGCACCGGCGGTGCGTCCAACTCGTCGAAGGCGGCCTCGATCACCTGCATCGCCACTTCCGCGCCGATGCCGGCATAGGGCCAGCCCTCTTCCACCGTCACCAGGCGGTGCGTCTTGGACACCGAGGCCGCGATGGTCGCCACATCCAGCGGGCGGATCGTGCGCAGGTTCACCACCTCCGCGCTGATGCCCTGGGCTGCCAGCTGTTCGGCCGCCTGCATGGCCCAACCCACGGCGATGGAGAACGCCACGATGGTCACATCGGTGCCCGCGCGTTCCACCTTGGCTTGCCCGATCGGCAGCACGAAATCCTCATCCGCCGGCAGCTCGAAGGACTGGCCGTAGAGGATCTCGTTCTCCAGGAAGATGACCGGGTTCGGGTCGCGGATGGCAGCCCGCAACAGCCCCTTCGCATCCGCCGCATTCCAGGGCGAGACCACCTTCAACCCGGGGCAATGCGCATACCAAGATGCGTAGCACTGCGAGTGCTGTGCCGCGACGCGCGCCGCAGCCCCGTTCGGCCCGCGGAACACGATCGGGCAGCCCAGCTGGCCGCCGGACATGTACAGCGTCTTGGCCGCCGAATTGATGATCTGGTCGATCGCCTGCATCGAGAAGTTGAAGGTCATGAACTCCACGATCGGCTTCAGCCCGGTGAAGGCCGCGCCCACCGCCATGCCGGTGAAGCCGTGCTCGGTGATGGGCGTATCGATCACGCGCTTGGGGCCGAATTCATCCAGCAGCCCTTGGGAAATCTTATAGGCCCCCTGGTACTGGCCGACTTCCTCGCCCATCAGGAAGACGTCGCGGTCGGCGCGCATTTCGACGGCCATCGCTTCGCGCAGCGCCTCGCGCACGGTCATGGTCTTCATGGCGCCCCATTCCTTCTCGGGCAGCGCGGCAGGGGCCGCGATCACAACAGGTGCGGCAACAGGCGCGGCCATGGCTGCCGGCGCAGGCGCAGCCTTCGCGCCCGCCCCGCCATCCAGCTCCGCGATCACCGAATTCACCGCGACATTCTCCGTGCCTTCCGGCACCAGGATGCGCGTCAGCTTGCCCTCATCCACGGCTTCCACTTCCATGGTGGCCTTGTCCGTCTCGATCTCGGCGATCACATCGCCCGAGCGGATCGCATCGCCCTCGCGCTTCAGCCAGCGCGCCAGCTTGCCCTCGGTCATGGTCGGCGAGAGCGCCGGCATCAGGATTTCGACGCCCATCGCTCAGCGCTCCACCAGAATATCGGTCCACAGCTCGGACACATCCGGCTCCGGCGAGCTCTGCGCGAAATCGGCGCTGTCCTGGACGATGGCCTTCACCTCGTCATCAATCTTCTTGAGCGCCGCTTCGGTGACACCGTCCTCCAGCAGCAAGTGGCGCAGATTGTCGATGCAGTCGCGCTGCTCGCGCATCTTCTGCACCTCCTCGCGCGTGCGGTATTTCGCCGGGTCGGACATGGAATGGCCGCGGTAGCGATAGGTCTGCATCTCCAGCAGATAGGCGCCCTTGCCGCTGCGGCAGTGCTCGGCGGCGCGCGCGGCGGCAGCCGCCACGGTGCGCACATCCATCCCGTCCACCTGTTCGCCCGGGATGTTCCACGGCGCGCCATTCTTCGAAAAATCGCGCGAGGCCGAAGCGCGTTCCTGGCTCGTGCCCATCGAATAGCGGTTGTTCTCGATGATGAAGATGCAGGGCAGCTTCAACAGCCCCGCCAGGTTCATGCTTTCGTACACCTGGCCCTGGTTCGCCGCACCCTCACCGAAATAGGTCGCCGCGATCAGCCCGTCCTCACGGTACCAGTTGGCAAAGGCCAGGCCCGCACCGAGCGACACCTGCGCGCCCACGATGCCATGGCCGCCATAGAATCCCTTCTCGCGGCTGAACATGTGCATGCTGCCGCCCTTGCCCTTGGAATAGCCGCCGATGCGGCCGGTCAGCTCGGCCATCACGCCGCGCGCTTCCATCCCGCAGGCCAGCATATGCCCATGGTCGCGGTAGGAGGTGATGACCTGGTCACCGGGCCTGAGCTGCGACTGCACGCCCACCACCACCGCTTCCTGCCCGATATAGAGGTGACAGAAGCCGCCAATCAGGCCCATGCCATAGAGCTGCCCCGCCTTCTCCTCGAAGCGGCGGATCAGCAGCATGTCGCGGTAGCATTGGGTCAGTTGTTCAGTGGTCAGGATGGCCGCGGGGGGCTTGGCCCCGGTGCTGCGAAGCGGGGCCTTGGCCCCTTTCTTGCGCGCGGCGGCTGCGGTGGCTGCTTGTGGCATGCGGGGGCTCCTCAACTTCTGCCCATCTATCCACGCGCTGTGACCAGCACAAGAGCGGAAAGCCTTATGCTGCAATGCAAAAATGGGAATTAACCAAATGATGGTTAAATGTCAGAAACGCTGTCAGAACAAACGTTGGCCCTGCGCATAGGGAATGATGATTTCGCCCGGCGTCGTCAGGTTCAGCAAGGCCCGCGCGCGTTCATCCAACTGGTCGGGGTCCAGCCGGTCATTGCGCAGCCCATTCACCCGGCGCTGCGCCGCTTCCCAATCGGACAAGGCTGCCGCCCGTTGCTGTTGGGCGCCGGCGATATCGGCCCGGCGCGCCTCGCGCGCTTCCGTCCCGCGTTCGCCATGGGTGGAGTGCCAGGCGAAATAGACAGCAACGCCCGCGAAGAGCAGCGGCGGCACCGCTGCCTTCAATCGTCGCTTGATTCCTCGCCAGAAACCCATGGATCCCCCGATCCCCCGCTGCCAAAGAATCAGGCAACGGCGTGTGGCGCAACCCCGAATCGTGAAATCCGGTGAAATTTATGTTGCGCGCAGCACCGAGCGCCCCGCGTAGCGCGCAGCGCCACCCAATTCCCGCTCGATCCGGATCAGCCGATTGTACTTGGCCAGCCGGTCCGAGCGCGACAGCGAGCCGGTCTTGATCTGCCCGCAATTGGTGGCGACGGCCAGGTCGGCGATGGTGTTGTCCTCACTCTCGCCCGAGCGGTGGCTCATCACCGCCGTGTAGCGCGCGCGATGCGCCGCATCGACCGCCTCCAGCGTCTCGGTCAGCGTGCCGATCTGGTTGACCTTCACCAGGATCGAATTGGCCGTGCCGGTGCGGATGCCCTGCATCAGCCGCGCGGTGTTGGTCACGAACAGATCGTCGCCCACCAGCTGCACCTTGTCGCCGATGCGCTCGGTCAGCAGCTTCCAGCCGGCCCAGTCATCCTCGGCCATGCCATCCTCGATCGAGATGATCGGCCACTTCGCGCAGAGTGCCGCCAGGTAATCCACCATGCCGCCGGCATCGAGCGTCTTGCCCTCGCCCTCCAGCTTGTACAGGCCGTCGTGGTAGAATTCGGTGCTCGCGCAATCCAGCGCCAGCATCACATCCTGGCCGAGCTTGTGGCCGGCCTTCTCGCAGGCCGCCGCGATGAAGCCCAGCGCCTCATCCGAACTGCCGATATTGGGTGCGAAGCCACCCTCATCGCCGACATTGGTGTTGTGTCCGGCATCGTGCAGCGACTTCTTCAGTGCGGCGAAAATCTCCGCACCGATCCGGATCGCATCGGTGCCCGTCGCGGCACCCACCGGCATCACCATGAATTCCTGGATGTCGATCGGGTTGTCGGCATGCTTGCCGCCATTGATGATGTTCATCATCGGCACCGGCAGCGTGCGCGCCAGTGCGCCGCCCACATAGCGATACAGCGGCAGCCCATGATGCGCCGCCGCGGCCTTGGCGGTCGCCAGGCTGACGGCCAGCATCGCATTGGCACCCAGCTTCGCCTTGTTGGGCGTGCCATCCAGCGCCAGCATCGCGCTGTCGATGCCGACCTGGTCGGTCGCATCCATGCCGGCCAGCGCCTCGCGGATCGCGCCTTCGATATTCGCCACCGCCTTCAGCACGCCCTTGCCGCCAAAGCGCGCCTTGTCGCCATCGCGCAGTTCCACGGCCTCATGCGCGCCGGTGGATGCGCCGGAGGGCACGATGGCCTGGCCGGTCTCGCCACTGTCCAGCACCACTTCTGCCTCGACTGTCGGGTTGCCCCGGCTGTCCAGCACTTCATTGGCGAAAATCTTGGCGATGCGACCCATGGCGAAGCTCCCTGCTACGCGCGCCGGATAGGGGCGCGCGCGCTGGCATGCAAGGGAGGGTCAGCGACGCACGGCAAGCCCGGCGCGCGTGGCCTCGCGCTGTTCGGCGATCAGCGCGCGCGCCGTGTCATCGGGCACGCCGACTTCGACCAGCAGCGCCTCGCCCATCTGCAGCCCGGCCTCCAGCGTTTCCAGCACGACATGGGTGGCGCCGGCTTCCAGCAGGGCGCGGGCATGGGCGGTATCGCGCACGCGGGCATGGATGGGCAGGCCGGGCCAGCTGCGGTGCGCGTTGCGCGTGACCTCCAGCGCCTGTTCGGCATTGTCCATGGTGATGACCAGCGCCGCGGCGCGGTCGGCGCCCAGGCGGGCCAGCATCTCGGGCTGCGCGGCATCACCGTAGAAGACGGCGGCGCCCTCCCGCCGCAACCGCGCGACGCGCCCGGTGCGGCGGTCGATGGCCAGATGCGGCACGCGCTGGGTGTCGAGCAATTCGCCCACCGCGCGGCCCACCCGGCCATAGCCCGCGATGATCACATGCCCGCCGGGCACTTCCATCGCATCCGGCACCGTTTCGGCGAGCGGTGCGGGCTGTTCCAGCAGTGCGGCGAGTCGCCTGCCCGCCCAGGCCAGCGCCGGTGTGGCCAGCATGGTCAGCCCCGCGACCAGCCCGATGAAGGCGGCCACGGGTGCCGCGACCAGCCCCAAGGCTGTCGCGGCCGCGATGATGATGAAGGCGAATTCCCCACCCTGGGAGAGCAGCAGCGCGACATCGACTGCGGTGCCGCGCGGCTCGCGCGCCAGCCGCGCCAGCAGGTAGATGACCGCCGCCTTCAGCAGCACCAGCCCCGCTGCCGCGCCCAGCACGGCGGGCGCATTGGCCAGCACCTGCGCGGTGTCGAGCCCGATGCCCACGGAGACGAAGAACACACCCAGCAGCAACCCCTTGAAGGGCTCCAGGTCCACCGCGATCTGCGGGCGGTACTCGGTCTCGGCCAGCAGCAGCCCGGCCAGGAAGGCGCCCAGTGCCAGCGACAGGCCTGCGGCTTCGGTGGCCATGGCGGTGCCGATGATGGCCAGCAGGACGGCCGCCAGGAACGCCTCGCGCGAATGCGTCTCAGCCACCGCGCGCAGGATGGGACGTGCGATCAGCCGGCCGAGCGCGATGATCAACGCGATCACCAGCGTCGCCTTGCCGATGGCGAAGGCGATGCCCCGCGCCAGTTCGGCAAGCCCTGCATCGGCATTGGCGCCCAGCACGCCCACCATGAACAGCAGCGGCACCACTGCCAGGTCCTGGAACAGCAGGATGGCGAAGGCGGTGCGGCCGGTCAGCGTGCCGAGCCGCCCCTGTTCGGTCAGCAGCTGGATGACGATGGCCGTCGATGACAGCGCCAGCGCACCACCGATCAGCACCGCGACCGCGGGCGCCGCACCCGCCCAGGCGGCGATGGCCGCGATCGCCGCACCCGTGACCAGCACCTGCGCGCCGCCCAGCCCGAACACCAGCGCGCGCATGCGCCAGAGCCGCTCGAGCGAAAGTTCGAGTCCGATCATGAACAGCAGGAAGGCGACACCCAGCTCGGCGGCCAGATGCAGCCCATCGGTCTTCTCGACCGTGATGGCGGCAAGCCAGGGCCAGTGCTCATCCCAGCGCCCCAGCCCGTAGGGTCCCAGGATGATGCCCACCACCACGAAGCCCAGCACGATGGACAGCCGCGCGCGATGCGCGACCCAGGCCACCAGGCCCACGGCCGCGAGCAGCACCACCGCCTCGCGCAGGTCTTCACCCATCATCGAATGCTTGAACCACGCGCTTGTGGCCAATTCCAGGCAGAAGCCGAACTCATTGGCAGCAGGCGGCCGGGCAGGGCAGAAGGGCGCCATTCATGCGAGGCTGCTTCACCGCTGCGGTGTCCAG
>JAIXVH010000111.1 GCA_027483125.1 Acetobacteraceae bacterium
GTACCGCGAGCTGATGCACGACATCCTGCGCATGAACGCGGTGGGCTTCCAGACCGGCCCGATGCCGACCCAGCCGCTGGGCTGGTTCCGCAACCCGATCGAGCGCGCCGAGCAGATCCGCGGCCTGCGCTACCGCACCGTGGGTCTCGCGACCGACCTGTTCCAGGAAATGGGCGCGGCCGTCGTGGCGCTGCCCGGCGGTGAGATCGTGCCGGCGCTGGAGCGCGGCGTGATCGACGCGGCCGAGTTCAACAACCCGTCCTCGGACCGCGTGCTGGGCTTCCCGGATGTGGCGAAGAACTACTACATCCAGTCCTACCATCAGGCCGTGGAAAGCTTCGAGGTGCTGTTCAACCGTCAGCGCTTCGAGGCCCTGCCGGCCGAGCACCAGGCGGTCATCCGCCACGCCGCGGAAGCCGCTTCTTCCGACATGTCGTGGAAGCTGCAGGACCGCTACTCCGCGGATCTGCTGGCCATGCAGCAGCAGCAGCAGGTCAATGTCCGCACCACGCCGACCGCCATCCTGGACGCGCAGCTCGCCGCCTGGGACCGCGTGATCGCGCGCCAGGAAGCCGACACCACCAGCCCGGCCACCGGCGCCTTCTTCAAGAAGGTGACGGACAGCCAGCGCGCCTGGTGCGCCCGCGTCGGTAACTTCTTCCTGCGCTATGAGGTCTCGGCCGTGCGCAGCTTCAACCACTTCTTCGCGCGCCGCTGATTGCCGCGTTGAAACTTGCGTGACACACGGCCCGGTGGCATTGCCGCCGGGCCGCTTTGTTGAGGTCTGGGGGGGCACAAGAGCAATGTCTGACAGCCTTTTCGTGGGCGGTCTCGCCGGATTGGTGGTGGCTGCCATCATCGTGGGCATCGCGTTTTCGCAGGCCGCTTTCGTGCAGCGCGCGCTGCTGGCGGTGGACCGTTTCTCGACCTTGATCGGCCAGATCTTCTCCTGGACCATCCTGCTGCTGACCGCGGCCATCGTCTATGAGGTCTTCGCGCGGCGCTTCTTCAGCGCGCCGACCAACTGGGGCTACGACGTCCAGTACATGCTCTACGGCACGCTGTTCATGTTCGCAGGTGCATACGCCTTGAGCCGCAACGGGCATGTGCGCGGGGATTTCCTGTACCGCATGATGCCGCCGCGCCGGCAGGCTAGCCTGGATCTGCTGCTGTACATCCTGTTCTTCTTCCCCGCGATCTTCGCCTTCATGGTGGCGGGTTTTCACTTCTTCGAACTCAGCTACATCCAGAATGAACGCAGCATGTTCAGCCCCTCGGGCCCGATCATCTGGCCGTTCAAGGGCATCATCCCCATCGTCGGCTTCATCATGCTGCTGCAGGGCCTGGTGGAAACCGTGCGCTGCGTGCGCTGCATCCGCGAAGGAGATTGGCCGCAGCGTCTGTCCGACGTGCAGGAGCTGGAACAGCTGATCCTGGCGCAGGCCGCCGAGAAAGACCCCGAGCAACTGGCCCGCGAACTCGCCGAAAAGGGCGATGCCGCGCTGACCGCCAAGCCGCGCTGAGAGACAGCCCATGACCGACGCAGCGCTGGGCCTCACCCAGCTTCTCCTGTTCCTGTTCTTCATCCTGCTGGGCTTCCCGATCGCCTTCACGCTGATGGCGATGGGGTTGTTCTTCGGCTACCTGGGCATGGGCGACCGCGTCTTCGACCTGTTGATCCAGCGCACCTATGCGGTGATGGCCAATGACGTGCTCATCAGCGTGCCGCTCTTCGTGCTCATGGGCTACATCATCGAGCGAGCGAATATCCTCGATCGGCTGTTCAAGTCGCTGCAGATGGCATCGGGCAATATCCCGGGCTCGCTCGCCGTCGCCACACTGGCCACCTGCGCGCTGTTCGCGACCGCGACCGGCATCGTCGGCGCCGTTGTCACGTTGATGGGCCTGCTGGCATTTCCGGCGATGCTGCGCGCCGGCTATGACGTGAAGCTGGCCGCTGGCGTGGTCTGCGCGGGCGGGTGCCTCGGCATTCTCATCCCGCCCTCCATCATGCTGATCCTGTATGGCGCGACGGCCGGCGTCTCGGTGGTGCAGCTCTACGCCGCGGCCTTCATCCCCGGCTTGTTCCTGGCCAGCATGTACATCGTCTATGCCATCGGCATCGCCATCCTGAAGCCCGAAGTCGCGCCGCGCCTGCCGCCCGATGCGGTGAAGGTGCCCTTCCCCATCATCGCGCTGAACCTGCTGACCAGCTTCTTCCCGCTGGCGCTGCTGATCGCGATGGTGCTGGGCTCCATCCTGATGGGCCTGGCGACACCTTCGGAAGCCGCAGCCATGGGTTCGCTCGGCTCCATCCTGCTGGCCATCGCCTATCGCGCCTTCACCTTCCAGAAGCTGAAGGAATCCGTGTTCCTGACAGCGCGCACCAGCGCCATGGTCTGCTGGCTGTTTGTGGGCAGCTACATCTTCTCCTCGGTGTTCGGCTATCTGGGCGGGCAGACGGTGGTGGAGGAATTCGTCAAATCGCTGCCGCTCAACACCTTCACCTTCATGCTGCTGGCGCAGGCCATCATCTTCATCCTGGGCTGGCCGCTGGAATGGACCGAGATCATCGTGATCTTCGTGCCCATCTTCCTGCCGCTGCTGGATGATTTCGGCGTGGACCCGCTGTTCTTCGGCATCCTGATCGCGCTGAACCTGCAAACCAGCTTCCTCTCGCCGCCCGTGGCCATGGCCGCCTTCTACCTGAAGGGCGTCGCACCCAAGCACGTCAAGATCGAGGATATCTTCAAGGGCTGCATGCCCTTCATCTACATCGTCATCCTGACGATGATCCTGGTCTATATCTTCCCAGGGATGGTCACCTGGCTGCCGGAAACTCTGTATGGTGGCCAGTCCGGCCCGCCATCGATGTCGATCGAAGCGCCCCCCGAAGGTGGCTTCCAGGAAGAGACGATCGGCGACCTGCCGCCGCTGCGATGAGCAACCCCATCGCGGCCGCGCTGGTCGAAGCCTGGGAGAGCGGCAACCCCGTGACCCCCACGCCCATTCCTGACCTGGCCGCCGCCGAAGACATCGCGGCCGCCGTGCTGGAGAGCCTGGGCGTCCTGCCCTGCGGCCTGCGCATGACCGAAACCGGGCTGGTCGGGCCGATGCTGGAATCGCGCTTCATGACCACGGGCATGACGCTGTCCGCCGCCATGCTGCGCCACGCGCAGGTCGCCCCCGCATTGGTGGGCGTTCTGGCGCAGGAGCTGGCCGATGGCCCGCCCGTCTTCGCGCGGCTGCACCCGGCGCTGGACATCAGCAGCACACGCTGGCGCGATGACGCAGCAACCCCGGCCGAGGCGACCGCCGACCTGGCCAGGCTTGGCCATGTCGTGCTGGGCAAGGGCAAGCTGGCGCCGGTGCCGGCCGCCTGCGCGCTGCTGGCTGGCGAGGCCCGCGCGCGTGCCAAACCCGCCGCGGCCGAGGCGCTGTTGCTGCGCGCCGCTCAGGCCGCGCGGGAGATGGGCGGGCTGCCCGCCGGCGCAGTGCTGGTAGCGGTGCTGGATGGGCGCGGCGCGCCTGCCCTTGCCGGTGACTGGGCGGCGTCCTGGCCTGGCCTGGGCCGCGCCGCGGCGCGCATCACCGCGCCAGACTGACCGCCAGCCAGAGAGCGCCAACCATCATCGTGGCGGCGCCGACCCGCTCGGCATGCCAGAACAGCCGCTCGCGCAGCTTGGCACCCAGGCGCGGGCTGACATCCTTGCGGCTGACGCCATGCGCGCGGCCGCTGGCGACCAGTTCGATCCAGGCCTCGGTATCACGAAGGTCGCGCCTGGGCGCCTTCCAGCCGGCGAAGACCAGGCCGAGCGTCAGCAATGCCAGCAATTCGGCGCCCATGTGCAGCGACAGCGCCAGGTCATAGGACAGGCTGAACATGACCATCCCGATGCCCAGCAGCGCAAAGCCGCAGGCGCGGCGGATGGACAGATCAGCGACGCTGGACAGCACATCATCATCGATGGTGCGTTGCATGGGGCGGGCCTTCCAAAGCCCGTCTTTGCGGGCGTTTCAGAAGCCTCGGCCCAGCAAACCCACGCCGGCAAGGAAAATCGCGCCGAATAACCAAATCTTTAGGGCCGTATCCAGGCTGGCACCCATCCGTTCCGCCAAGGCGGCGGGCAGGGCGGAGAGCAGGAGCGTGAGGGTCGCGACAATCAGCGAGGCGCCATAGAACACGATCTCCTGCGTCGGCCGCAGCATCTCCGGCAGCCAGACCGGGTGCAGCGCGAAGACGATGAACAGCAGCGGCGAGCTCAGCCCCGCGATCAGGCAGGCGCCGACCGTCAGGGAGAAGGTGGTTTCGCGGCTCATGACCCGGTGACCCTTGGTGCGAAGCCCTGCGTCAGCAGGAACAGGCTGGCCACGAAGCGGATCGCGAACAGCCAGAAGGCCGCGACCAGCGGCAGGAAGATCGGCCGCACATAGGAAGGCACCATGTGCAGCGCACAGAACACCGCCCAATCCGTCAACATGCGGAAGCCGCGCCAGATGTAGTTGGCGCTGTCGGCGGCGACGAAGGGCTGCATCATGAAGCGGCCCAAGCACGCCCAGGCGGCCAGCGCCAGCGTGTAGTTCACCAGCCAGAACAGCCAATGGCCCGAGACGAATTCCTGCATGCGCGCTGCCTCCTACATCGCGACCACGAGGTCAATCTCGACCAGCGCGCCGAGTGCCAGGCCCGTCACGCCCACGGTGGTGCGCGCGGGCAGGCGGCCGGCTGGGAAGGCGGCCTCCCAGACGGCGTTCATGGCGGCGTAGTCGCGGTCGAAATGCAGCAGGTAGATGCGCGCCATGACGGTGCGTTCCCAGCTGGCGCCGCAACCGGCCAGCACGGATTTCAGGTTGGCGATGACCTGCTGCGTTTGCGCTGCGGCATCCGCGCCGATGCAGCGCGTGTTGTCATTGGGGTCGGTCGGCATCTGGCCGGTCACGAACAGGAAATCGCCGGCGCGGACGGCATGGCTGAAGGGCGCCACGCGCTTCGGGCCGCCGGGCAGCAGGTGATGCGCGAGCTCGATCACAGGCCGCGTTCCGCGCGGGTGGCCGCCAGGTCGTCCTCGCGGAAGGCGGCCAGGATCTCGGGCAGCGGCACCTGCGGCGCGAAGCCCAGGCGGCGCGCGCGCGCATCGATGAAGCGCGCGGGCCAGGTGCCGACAATCGCCTGCACCGATGCGTCGGGTTCGGCGCGCACCAGCGCGCGTTCGGCCGGTGTCAGCGCGGCCAGCATCTCCGCCACCGTCACCGTCAGCCCCGGCGGGTTGATGCCGCGATCGGTGCCCAGCGGCGCGGTGTCCATCGTCGCGGCATGCCACAGCCAATCCACCACCACGCGCGGCGAAGCCACCCACAAGGCGAAATCGGGCGCGACGGGCAAAGTGGTTTCCAGCCCCAGCAGCGGTTCGCGCAGCACCGCCGAGACGAAGGAGGACGCCGCCTTGTTCGGCCGGCCCGGACGGATGATCACGGTGGGCAGGCGCAGATTCACCGCGTCGATCATGCCGCGGCGCGAGGCGTCCTGCAGCAACAATTCGGCCGCGGCCTTCTCGGCGCCGTAGCTGTTCAGCGGCATCTGGCGCGCATCCTCGGCCATCACCGCGCCGGGGGCGGCCGAGAAGCTGGCGACCGAGGAGGTGAAGACCACGCGCGGCGGCCTCGCGCAGCGGCGCGCGGCCTCGATCACCGCCAGCGTGCCCTGCAAATTCACCCGCATGCCGAGTTCGTAATCGGCCTCCGCCTGGGCCGAGACCACGGCGGCCAGGTGGATGATGATGTCGGTCTCGGGCGGAATGGCCGCGGCAAGCGCGGCCGGATCCGTCACATCGCCGCCCAGGCAGCGCGCGGGGAAAGGCACCTGCGGCGGCAGCATGTCGAACAGGGTCAGCGTCGCGCCACCCTGTGCCGCGATCCGCGCCGCCAGTTTGCGGCCGAGAAAACCGCCGCCGCCGAGAATGGTGATGTGCATGCCGTTGCTCTCCCTTGCGGCGCGGTTTGCCTGCCCCGGCGGCTGCGCGCAACATGCGCGCATGATTGGCCCGCACCACTACCGACTGCATGAAAATCCGCGCCCCGGCGCCCCGGGCATCGTCGTGCTGCCCGAAGGCGGCTTTCGCCGCGCGCGGGAGGAGATCACGGCCTGGCCCGGCTATGCGCCGACCCCGCTGCATGACCTGCCGCCGCAGGGCTTCGCGCGCCTGGCCTACAAGGATGAAGGGCCGCGCTTCGGGCTGGGGTCGTTCAAGGCGCTGGGCGGTGCCTATGCGGTGCTGCGGCTGGCGGTAATGGAATTGTCGCGCCGCGGCATCCGCACCTCCGGCGCCGAATTGCTCGCCAGCCGCGCCAGCGGCGAGCTGACCGTGACCTGCGCGACCGACGGCAATCACGGCCGCAGCGTCGCTTGGGGCGCGCAGCGGGTGGGCGCGGCCTGCGTGATCTATGTGCATGAGACGGTCAGCCAGGGCCGGCGCGACGCGATCGCGGCCTATGGCGCCGAGGTGCGCGAGGTGCCCGGCAACTATGATGACGCCGTGCGCGAGGCCGCCAGCGCCGCCGAGGCCAATGGTTGGCATGTTGTCAGCGACACCTCCTACCCGGGCTACACCGAAACCCCGCGCGACGTGATGCAGGGCTACCGCCTGATGGCCGATGAGGCGCTGGACCAGATGGGCGAGCCGCCGACGCATGTCTTCATCCAGGGCGGCGTGGGCGGCGTGGCGGCGGCGGTGGCCACGCAACTGCGCGCCCGGCGTATCCCCGCGCGGGTGGTGGTGGTGGAACCGGACGAGGCCGCCTGCCTGCTGGCCAGCGCGGAGGCCGGCACACTGACCGTGGTGCCCGGCGACCTGCCGACGCTGATGGCCGGCCTGGCCTGTGGCGAGCCAAGCCTGCTGGCCTGGCAGGAGCTGGAGCGCAGCGCCCATGCCTTCATGGCGGTGCCCGATGCCGCCGCGGTGGAGGCGATGCGCGCCTTGAAGGCGCTGGGCATCACCGCCGGCGAGAGCGCGGTGGCCGGCCTGTGCGGCGCCATCCTGGCCGCGCGCGATGGCAGGCTGGGCCTGGGTGCCGATTCGCGCGTGCTGGTCTTCGGCACCGAGGGCGCGACCGACCCGGAGGTCTATGCGCGCTTGACGGCCTAACGGAACTTCACCGCGGTGCCGGTGACCGTCACCATCAGCATGCCATTGCCGCTGCCCAACACCTCGTAGTCGATGTCGATGCCGATGATGGCGTCAGCACCCAGGCTGCGCGCCTGTTCGGTGATGTTGCCCATGGCGACATCGCGCGCGCCGCCGAGTTCGCGTTCATAGGTGCCGGAACGGCCGCCGATGATGTCGCGGATGCCACCCAGGATATCCTTGAAGACATTCACGCCGACGATCGCGTCACCGAAGACGATGCCGAGATAGCTCTCGATCTCGCGGCCCTGGATGGAGGAGGTGGTGGAGAAGATCATGGCGGTCCCTTTGCGTCAGGTGGCGAAGCCTTGCACCAGGCTGCCCGCCAGCAAAGCCCAACCATCCACCAGCACAAAGAAGATCAGCTTGAAGGGCAGCGACACGACGGATGGCGGCAGCATCATCATGCCCAATGACATCAGCAGCGACGCCACCACCATGTCGATCACCAGGAAGGGCAGGAACAGGATGAAGCCGATCTCGAAGGCGCGCTTCAATTCGCTGACCAGGAAGGCCGGCATCAGCACGCGGTAGGGCGCTTCCTCGGCCGCCTGGGCGGGCAGCTGCGCCAGGTTGAAGAACAGCGCGAGGTCGGATTCGCGCACCTGGGCTGCCATGAAACGGCGGAACGGTTCGGCGGCCGCGGCGATGCCTTCCAGCGGCTCCATGCGGCCTTCATTCATCGGCACGATGCCGGCGATCCAGGCGGCCTCGAACACCGGCTGCATGACGAACAGCGTCAGGAACAGCGCCAGGCCGATCAGCACCGGGTTGGGCGGCACGCCCTGCGCGCCGATCGCGGTGCGCAGCAGCGCCAGCACGATGACGATGCGCGTGAAGGCGGTGGCCATGACCAGCAGGGATGGCGCCAGCGACAGCAGACCCACCAGGGCTGCCAGCTGCATCAGCCGCGCGGTGGCGCCGGGTTGCTGCCCGCCAAGATCCAGGCTGACCGACTGCGCCATGGCCGGCCCGGCCAGCAGCAGCAACAGCAGGATGATCCAACGCATCATGACGGCGGCAGCCAGCCGATGACGGTGTCGCCCTGCGGGCCTGCGACCAGCAGCACTTCACGCCCATCCACCGCCAGGATCATGGCCGCGCGCCGGCCTTCCAGCGGTAGCACGGCTTGCAGCGCCATGCGGTTGCGCGCGCGGGACACCGCCTGCGCGTTGGGCGCGAGCCCGCTGCGCCGCGCGGCGCGCGAGAGCATGATGGCCAGGCCCACCACAGCGGCCAGTGCTCCGGCCGCCTGGAACATGGCCGCCCAGCTCATGGTTGCAGCGTGGCGGCCAGCGCCTCCACCTCCCGCACCAGGGCGAGCATGGCGGGGCGCAGGGCGTCGGCGCTGCCGATCGGCAGGGCTTGCACGGCGGCGCAGATGGCCGCGGCCTCGGCCTCCAGCCCCGCCAGGTCAATGGTGCGGCCGCCTTCGACCAGGGCGCGCGCCATGGCCAGGGTGTCACGCATGGATTCGATGCCGCCCAGCGTGGCCAAGGCAGGCATGCTGTCCGGGTGGCGCTGGGATCGGGCGGGAGGTTGGCGTCTGGGCATGGGCACATTCTGCCGGGTGACGCTGAACGAAGTGTAAACGCCAAACGCGGTTTTCGCTTCATTCTTCGTTCACCATTCATCGGCAGATTGCGCTGCATGGATGTCGCACTGACAGGACCCGTCGCCTTGGCCGAACGCCGCCTTGCCTGGCTGGATGCCAGGCAGCGCGTGCTCGCGGCCAATGTGGCCAATGCCGATACGCCGGGGTTTCGCCCTTCGGATGTCGCGCCTTTCGCGCAGGTTCTGTCGCGCCGCGCGCCCGGCCAACTCGCCACGACAGATGCGCGGCATATGGGCCCCAAGGGCGGCCCGCTGGGTGCCCGGCCGGACCGTGCGGCGATTGAGCGTACGCCCAATGGCAATGCCGTCTCGCTGGACGAACAGGCGCTGCGCATCGCCGAGACTGACCAGCAGCACGCCTTGGCGATGGGCCTGCACCGCAAATACCTGGCGCTGTTCCGCACCGCGCTGGGCCGCAACGCATAGGGGTGTGAACCATGGATCTTGACCGCGCGCTCGCGATTTCCGCCGCCGGCATGGCCGCGCAATCTTCCCGCCTGCGGGTGGTGGCCGAGAATATCGCCAACCGTGACAGCACGGGCCAGTCACCGGGCGCTGATCCTTATCGCCGCAAGACCATCACCTTCGACAACCGGCTGGACCGCGCGCTGGGCGCGCCGACCGTGCGTGTTGCCCGCATCGGGGAAGCGCAGGGCGAGTTCCCATCCCGCTTCGAGCCCTCGCACCCCGCCGCCAACGCCGAGGGCTATGTCCGCACGCCCAATGTGGACAGCCTGATCGAGACCATGGACATGCGCGAGGCGCAGCGCAGTTACAGCGCGAACCTTGCCGTGCTCGAGACCACCCGCGGCATGCTCTCCCGCGCGATCGAGGCGCTGCGCTGATGGTCGCCCCGGTCCTCGGCGCCGCCGCCGGCGCCGCCGCCTATCGCGCCGTGCAGGGCGCGGCGGAAGGCATGGCGCAGGGCGGCTTTGGCGCGGCGTTGCAACGCGCGGTCGAGAATGTGGTGCAGGTGCAGCGCAGCGCCGATGCAGCGTCCACCGCCGCCCTTCAGGGGCAGGGTTCGGTCTCGGATGTGGTGCTGGCCGTCTCGCGCGCCGAGCTGGCCCTGCAAACCGCCACCACACTGCGCGACCGTATCGTCGGCGCTTATCAGGATGTGATGCGCATGCCGATCTGACAACGGATCGGTCAGGCCGCAGGAGGCGGCCGGAGATGGAAGAACCAGCCACACAGGCGCTGCGACACGCGCTATGGGTTACGCTGCAACTGGGTGGTCCGCCACTGCTGGCGATGCTCGTCGTAGGCCTCGTCATTTCACTGTTGCAGGCGCTGACCCAGGTGCAGGAAGCGACTGTCGCCTTCCTGCCGAAAGTCATGGTCATGGGCGGCGTGCTGCTCTGGCTTGGCCCCTTCATGGTGCGCGTGCTGCAAGGCTGGGCGGCGCAGTTGTTCGACCAGGTGATCGCGCTGGGCGGATTGCGCTGATGGGCGCGATCGCGCCGGCGGATATGGCCCTGCTGGCCAGCCTGCCTGCGTTGGCCTTCCAGGCGGCGCTGCTGTTCTGCCGTCTGGGCGCGGCGGTCATGCTGCTGCCAGGTCTGGGCGAGCAGGAGGTGCCGGCCAATCTGCGCCTGGCGCTTGGCGTGGCACTGGTGCCATTGCTGCTGCCGGTGATCGGCCCCGCCCTGCCCCCCGCGCCGGAAGCCGTGGGCGAGGCGCTGCGCCTGGTCGCCACCGAAATCCTGGTCGGCCTCTGGATCGGCACGCTCGCGCGCTTCATCGCCATGGCGCTGGCGCAGGCCGGGCAGGTCATCGCCACCATGATCGGGCTGACCAGCCCGCTGCAGGGCGATCTGGAGCTGGGGGCGCAGGCGACGGTGCTGGGCCGCGCGCTGGGTGCCGCGACCACGGTGCTGATTCTCTCGACAGGGCTCTACGCCATCCCGCTGGGCGCACTGGTGCAGAGCTATGCCGTGCTGCCTGTCGGTGGGCCGCTAAGCGGTGCCGCTGAATCCATCGCGCGCGCCACCAGCGATAGCCTCGATGTCGCGCTGCGCCTGGCCGCGCCCTTTGTGCTGGCCGCCATCCTGTTCAATGTCGGCATGGGGCTGATCTCGCGCCTGGCGCCGCAGGTGCAGATTTTCGTGGTCGCGGCACCGGCGCAGATCCTGGCCGGAACCGGCCTGTTGATGCTGCTGCTGCCGGCGATGATCGCGGTGTGGCAAACCGCCACGCAGGAGCTGTTCCTGTCCCTGCCAGGGGCGCGCTGAGCCATGGCCGAGGACGGCGACGAGGCTGATGATTCCAGCAAAACGGAACTGCCGACACCGCGCCGCATCGAACGCGCGCGGCAGGAAGGGCAATTGGCCCTGTCGCGGGAGGCCGTGGCCTTCGGCACCTTGCTGCTGGCGGTCATCGCCTGCCTGATGCTGCTGCCCGCCGCCTTGCAGGACACGCTGTCGCTGCTGCGCGGCGTGCTGTCGCGCCCGCATGAATGGCAACCCGCCCAGGCGGTGCGAGATGTGCTGTTGCAATCCATGTGGGCGTTGCTGCCCATCCTGGCCGCGGCCGTGATCGGTGCCATTGCCGCCTCGGTCGCGCAGACGCGGGGTGCGGTGGTGCCCAAGCTGCTGATGCCGCAGCTGTCGCGCCTGTCGCCGATGGCCGGCGTCAAGCGCATGTTCGGCGCCGAGGGCTGGATCGAATTCTTCCGCAGCCTGCTCAAGATCGGCGTGATCGGCACCGCGCTGTGGTGGGTGGCCGGCGATATCGCGCAGCTGGCGCGCAGCATGCAGCAGCCCAGCGGGTATATCCTGGTGGCGGCTGGCGAGGGCGCGCGGCGGCTGGTGCTGGTGGCGCTGGGCGCCTTTTTCATCCTGATGATCCTGGACATCATCCTGGTGCGCTTCCGCTGGCTGGAGCAGCTGCGCATGTCACGCCAGGAACTGCGCGACGAAATGAAGGAAAGCGAAGGCGACCCCATGGTCCGCGCGCGCCAGCGGCAGTTGCGCGAAACCCAGGGGCGACAGCGCATGCTGGCGGCGGTGCCCAATGCCACAGTGGTCATCACCAACCCCACGCACTACGCCGTGGCGCTGCTCTACGACACCGGCAAGTCAGCGGCACCCCGTGTGGTGGCCAAGGGGGTGGACGCGGTGGCCGCGCGCATCCGCGAAGCCGCGACCGAGGCCGGCGTGCCGCTGCACGCCGACCCGCCCTTGGCGCGTGCGCTGTATCGGCTGAATGTGGACACCGACATCCCGCCGGAGCATTGGGAAGCCGTGGCCCAGATCATCGCCTTCGTGCTGCGTCAGCGCGGCGCCCTGCCCAACTGATGCTGCGCGCCCCGGCTGCCGCGCGGCGCGAGGGAATGTTGGCGCTGCTGCACGCGCTGCCCGATGCGGCGGCGTTGCTGGATGCGGCGGGCCGTGTGGTGGCGGTGAATGCCGCGTGCCGCGCTTTGCTCGGCCCGGCGCTGCGCGCCGAGCCCGGCGATGCGGCGGCCGCCTGGTTCGCTGGCACCGCGCCACTCGCCAACGGCATGCGCGCCTTGGCGGATGCGAGCGACGGCGCGACCCATCTGGACCTGACGCTGGTCCCGCTCGGCGCGGATGGCGCGTTGTTGCGCCTCAGCACCACGCGTGCCGCGCAGGAGGACCGCCTGGCGCTGGTCGGCCGCATGGCCGGCGGCGTCGCGCATGACTTCAACAACCTGCTGGCGATCATGCGCGGCGCGGCCGAAATGGCGCGCCGCGCGCCCGACCACGCCGCCTTGCGCGCCGAATTGCAGGTGCTGGACCACGCCGCCGATCGCGGCGCGGCTTTGGTGCGCGGGCTGCTGGCCTTCGCGCGGCAGCAGGTGCTGGCCCCGGAAATCCTGGATGTGAATGCGCGCGTCGGCGCGATGGCGGAATTGCTGCGGCGCTTGCTCGGGCCGCGCATCACGCTGGGTGTGGCGCTGGAAGAACCCGGCCGTCGGGTGCGGGCCGACCCCGCGCAGCTGGACCAGGTGCTGCTGAACCTCGCGGTGAATGCGCGCGATGCGATGGGCGGCGCGGGGCATATCCGCATCGCCACCGAAACGCGCCTGGTGCTGCGCGCGGAGGGTGCCGTGCCGCCGGGCCGCTATGTCGCGATCAGCGTCCAGGACAGCGGCCCGGGCATTCCGGCCGATGTGCTGCCGCGGATTTTCGAACCCTTCTTCAGCACGCGCATCGAGCAGGGCGGCACGGGGTTGGGGCTGGCCACCGTGCAAGGCATTGTCGCGCAATCGGGCGGGCATGTGCTGGCGGAGAACGTGCTGGGCGGCGCACGCTTCACCATGCTGTTGCCACGGGCGGAGGGCGAGGTCGTGGCCACCCCGCAGGAGGCGCCCACCCCCGCCGCGGGCCCGCTGCGCGTGCTGCTGGTGGATGACGAGCCGCTGCTGCTGCGCCTTGGCCGACGCGCGATGGAGGAGGCCGGGCATCACGTCGAGACCGCCGAGACGGGTGAGGAAGCGCTGGAGATTCTCGACGAAGCCGCGCCCGACCTGCTGGTCAGCGACATGGCCATGCCCGGCATGGATGGCGCGGCCCTGGCCCAGGCGGCTGTGGCGCGGCGCCCGGGGCTTCAGGTGTTGCTGCTCTCGGGCTATGCCGCAGCCGCGTTGCAGGTGGATTGGGCGGCGACGGGCTGGCGCTACCTGGCCAAGCCGTTTACGCCGGCCGCCTTGGTCGCCGCCATGGGGGCTGGACAGGCCAGAAAAACCAGAACATGATGTGAACATTCAGTTCACAGTCTTGGCGGCACCGTCCTGCGTCACCAAGATGTGTTCACGTGCATGAAATCGGGCCGCCACGCGCCCCGGTTGCGATGGGGAGAGTGTCATGGTGGACAAGTCGAAGGCGCTGGATGCCGCGCTGAGCCAGATCGAGCGTGCCTTCGGCAAGGGTTCCATCATGCGCATGGGGTCCAAGAACCCCATGGAGGATGTGGAGGTCATCTCCACCGGCTCGCTGGGCCTGGATATCGGCCTGGGGATTGGCGGCCTGCCCAAGGGGCGCATTGTTGAGATCTACGGCCCGGAATCCTCGGGCAAGACCACGCTCGCCCTGCACGCGATCGCCGAGGCGCAGAAGAAGGGCGGCACCTGCGCCTTCATCGATGCCGAGCACGCGCTCGACCCCGGCTATGCCCGCAAGCTGGGCGTGGATGTGGACAACCTGCTGATCAGCCAGCCCGATGCCGGCGAACAGGCGCTGGAGATCGCCGATACGCTGGTGCGTTCTGGCGCGGTGGATGTGCTGGTGATCGACAGCGTCGCCGCCCTGGTGCCCAAGGCCGAGCTGGAAGGCGAGATGGGCGACAGCCATGTCGGCCTGCATGCGCGGCTGATGTCCCAGGCGCTGCGCAAGCTGACGGGCAATATCTCGCGCTCCAACTGCCTGCTGATCTTCCTGAACCAGATCCGCCTGAAGATCGGCGTGATGTTCGGCAACCCGGAGACCACCACCGGCGGCAATGCGCTGAAGTTCTATGCCTCGATCCGCCTGGAAATCCGCCGCACCGGCGCCATCAAGGAACGCGAGGAGGTGGTGGGCAACACCACCCGCGTGAAGGTGGTGAAGAACAAGATGGCGCCGCCCTTCCGCCAGGTGGAATTCGACATCATGTACGGCCAGGGCATCTCCAAGGTGGGCGAATTGATCGACCTGGGCGTGAAGGCCGGCGTGGTCGAGAAATCCGGCGCCTGGTTCAGCGCGGAAGGCCAGCGCATCGGCCAGGGGCGCGAGAACGCCAAGACCTTCCTGCGCGACAACCCGGCCGTGGCAAATGCGCTGGAGGCGAAGATTCGCGGCCAGTCCAGCGATGTCGCCAACACGATGATGACCGCGCCCGAAAGCACCGAGGACGAATGACCCGCGCTGCCCGCATCGAAGCTGCGCTGGCCGCGCGCTTCGCGCCGGAAAGTCTGGTGGTGAAGGATGACAGTCACCTGCATGCCGGCCATGCCGGCGCGGCACCCGGCGGCCAGACGCACTACACGGTCAGCATGGTGGCCGCGGAATTCGCGGGCATGAACCGGGTGGCGCGCACCCGGCTGGTCAATGATGCGCTGGCGGCGGAATTCGCCTCCGGCCTGCATGCGCTGGCGCTGAAGCTGAAGGCGCCGGGCGAGGCCTGAGCCTCACAGCATCTTCTGCACGAAGACCAGGTCCAGCCAGCGGTCGAATTTGCGCCCGACCTGGCGGAAATGCGCCACCTTCTCAAAGCCCAGCCGCGCATGGAAGCGCAGCGATGCCTCGTTCTCGGCATCCACGCCGCCCAGCATCACATGCATGTCCATCGCGCGCGCCGGGGCGAACAGGGCCTCCACCAGCGCGCGGCCCAGACCCTGCCCGCGGGTGTCATCGCGCACATGCACGGAATGCTCGACCGTGTGCCGATAGCCGGGCCAGTTGCCGCGCCAATCGCCGAAGCTCGAATAGCCGGCGATGCCCTGCGCATCCTCCGCCACCAGCACCGGGTGGCCTGCCGCGCGGCGGGCGCGGAACCAGGCCAGCCGGTCCTCCAGCGGCAGTGGCGTGTGGTGGTAGATCGCCGTGGAGGTCAGGATGACCTGGTTGTAGATCGCCAGCAGGCCGGGGATGTCGGCCTCCGTCGCGAGACGGCTCAACGCGGCATTTCCTGCTCCACCATCGCGGTGAAGAAGGACACGCCATAGGGGATGGCTTCGTCGTTGAAGTCGTATTTCGGGTGGTGCACCGGCACGCCGCCCTTGCCATCCGCGCCGCGCTGGCCGAGTTGCACGAAGCAGCCGGGCCGGGCCTCGAGCATGTAGGAGAAATCCTCCGCCCCCATGATCGGCGGGCGGGACTTCACCAC